>NZ_CAWPDB010000162.1:0-19512 GCF_963886625.1 Vibrio sp. V23_P3S9T160 | reverse complement strand
AGATTAAGCGTAAATACGATTAATCATTGCGACACTAGCTCAGTTGGTAGAGCGCAACCTTGCCAAGGTTGAGGTCACGAGTTCGAACCTCGTGTGTCGCTCCAGATTCTTTTCGAAGAAAAGAATAGCGCCGCACAACCTAGTTAAGGTTGAGGTCACGACTCTTTGTTTAAAGAAAGTGAACCTCGTGTGTCGCTACAAATTCTCTTGTTAGAGAGTGTAAGTTTTCATCGTACTTAACGGTGACACAATACGGACGCGGGGTGGAGCAGCTTGGTAGCTCGTCGGGCTCATAACCCGAAGGTCGTCGGTTCAAATCCGGCCCCCGCAACCAAATTCAGATTAAGCGTGAATGCGATTAATCATTGCGACACTAGCTCAGTTGGTAGAGCGCAACCTTGCCAAGGTTGAGGTAACGGTTATGTGTCGTTCCAGCTTCTTTCAGAGTATTCTCTGAACTCAAACCAGTATTTGGTTTATGCTCTTTCTTTAATGCTGTGAAGCATAACTCCCTAAAATAAAAATAATCTGCAGTTCTAAGCGGATTTATTGCCGTCTTGATAACTTACGTGCTGAATTTCAATACACAGGTTAGTCTCTGTAGAATCTGGCTTTTCGTCGCTATTTATTCGTATTCATTAACAGAGTTATCCACAAAAATTAATTGTGGATAAGTTGGTGTATAACGTGTTTTTAGTGAAGTGCTGGTAAGCGTCAGTGAAAGATCTTTTAATGCGGCTCTGTTCTCTAATCTTGCTGTCTTTCTGTGTAACTAATTGTTTTTAAATTGATTTTTGTTATTTTGTCACCATTAGGTCAACTAACTGTATGATCATTAATATCAAGATCTTTGATCCTTGTCATTAATTGCTGATGTGGCTAACTTTTCTTAATTATAGAAAACAGTGTCGTGTTTAAAATTTTGTCCACAAATTGGTATTTTGAGATACATATCAAAGTCTGTGCTCATTAGTTATGCAATTACCTCATTTTTTACGCATCACGCGGTAACCCTTTCTCGACAATTCGAATTAAGCGCTGCTGCTTCTTATTGCTAGAGCATGCACTCGCTGGCTCTGATGATTTTCGTTTTTGTTCTACTAGCGCCCAATGTATATGTTCGTCTAATAAATCAGACAAGCCTAACCTTGTGTTTAGCGCTGCGATAATGCGTTGTGAATGTGGCGCGTTTCCTAAAGCGATGGAAAGATTACGCAACCATTGCTGGTGGCCAATTCGGCGAATAGCCGAACCTTCCATATAACGTAAGAAGGTGGCCTCATCCCAAGCAAACAGTTCAACTAAGTCTGGTTCATCCAGTGCTTGACGGCGATGAAAATCACTTTGTTGAGTGAGGTCGGAAAAGCGATTCCAAGGGCAGACCAACTGGCAATCATCACAGCCGTAAATGCGGTTACCCATTGCCTTGCGAAACTCTTCAGCAATTACGCCATCATATTCTATGGTGAGGTAAGAGATGCATCGGCGAGCATCAACAACACCGTCTTCCACGATGGCTTGTGTAGGGCATGAGGTGATGCAGGCAGTGCATTTGCCACATTGATTACTGCTTGGTGTATCGACTGGCAGCGGCAAATCAATCAGTAGTTCACCAAGAAAAAACCAAGAACCACTCTCTTTATCAAGGATAAGCGAATGCTTGCCAGTCCAACCAAGTCCAGCTTTTTGTGCTAAAGGCCGCTCTAGTATTGGGGCGGAGTCCACAAAAGGGCGATAACCGAGTGCCCCCACTTCTTGTTCAATCTTTTCGCCGAGTTTTTTGAGCTGGTTGCGTACCAGTTTATGGTAGTCACGCCCCAGAGCGTAGCGGCTGATATAAGCGTAATTGGGATTATTCAAATCACTGGCAAACCGAGCATCTGGGGGTAAGTAATTCATGCGTGCGCTGATCACACGGACGGTGCCGGGAAGGAGTTCATGTGGCCTAGCTCGCATCATGCCATGGCGCGCCATCCAGTCCATTTCACCGTGAAATCCAGCATCCAACCATTTCTGCAAAGACTCTTCGTGCTCACTGAGATCGATATCGCAGATCCCGACCTTTTCGAAGCCAAGTTCACGTGCCCAGATTTTAATTTTGTCTGCCAGTACTTGGTAGTCCATTATCGATGAGCTCGTTGCAAAAAGGGGCGAGGATCTTAACGGATCCTTTATTGAGGATCTAGGAAATGATCGTCTGTGATGTGGATTAAACTGACATAAAAAGCGAGTTTTTTCCTTTTACTTACAGAAGAGAGCTTGTCTCTCAATTCCAACCCAGTTTACTATTCGAGTTCTTTTGATTTTTATATAGTCAATTTTCGACACTTGAGAGCGGTAATTCATGAGTACTAAGATCTTTACCTTAAAAGACGAACAGCAAACGGTAAAATTAGGCGCAGCTTTGGCTAAGCGATGCTCTGCGCAAACCACGCTTTATTTGCATGGTGATCTCGGTGCTGGAAAAACAACCTTCAGCCGTGGCTTCATCCGCGCATTAGGCCATGTTGGCAACGTCAAGAGCCCGACTTATACCTTAGTTGAACCTTATCAACTAGCCGATTGGCAAGTATACCATTTTGATCTTTATCGCTTGGCCGATCCGGAAGAGTTGGAATTTATGGGTATTCGTGACTATTTCACACCGGATGCGATCTGCCTTGTTGAGTGGCCAGAAAAAGGCAGCGGTCTACTTCCAACCGCAGATATTGATGTTGAGCTACGCTACGATGGCGAACAAAGGCAAGCTTTTCTGAGTGCAAACAGCCCCTATGGATCCTCATTGCTGAGTCAGTTGGAGTTATGTTGAACATCATCCATTTGTTACGAACGATAACTCTATCGCTTGCGGTTTGGGGCTGTGCTTTATTTACTTCAACGACGCACGCGAATGCATTAGAAGGCGTGCGCGTTTGGCCCTCTCCAGATGAAACTAGAGTGGTTATCGATCTCAAAACTGAAGCGGATTATAGCTATTTCACCTTAAGCAGCCCCGAGCGTTTGGTGGTGGATTTAAAAAACACCACGCTTAATACAAAATTGCCGCTTAAAGTCACGGATAGCCCTGTTCTCAAGCAAATTCGTAATAGCTCGCCTCCGGAGAAAGGGACGTATCGCTTGGTGTTTGAGTTACAGCGCAAAGTGAACCCTCAGCCATTTAAACTTGCACCAACGCCGGGTGGTCAGTATGGGCATCGTTTGGTGGTTGATTTACCCCACAATTTGGATAGCGACAAGGCGACAGTAAAACCGGCCAGCCAAACTAAAGTGAGCCGCGATGCTTCGCAGTTATTAGGAACCGAGGATATCGTGGTCGCTATTGATGCTGGTCATGGCGGAGAAGATCCCGGCTCGATTGGCCCGACCAAAAAATATGAAAAAAATGCCACCTTAAGTATCTCCAAGAAGATCGCAGATCAAATTAACGCCGTTCCAGGAATGAAGGCGGTCATGACACGCAGTGGCGATTACTTTGTCAATCTCAATAAACGTTCTGAAATTGCGCGCCGTAATAAGTCACACCTACTTGTCTCCATTCACGCCGATGCGTTTCATACCCCGCAACCTAGGGGGGGCTCGGTGTTTGTGTTAAATACCAAGCGTGCGAATACGGAAATAGCTCGCTGGGTTGAGAACCACGAACAGCAATCAGAACTGTTAGGTGGGGCTGGTGAAGTGCTGGCAAAAAACAATAGCGATCGAAACGTTAGCCAAACCTTGCTGGACTTACAATTTAGTCACTCACAAAAAGAGGGTTACAAGGTGGCAACTCATCTGCTAGGCGAAATGGGAAAAGTAGCCCACTTACATAAAGCAGAGCCAGTCAACGCAAGTTTGGCAGTACTTAAGTCGCCCGATATTCCTTCGGTGTTGGTTGAAACAGGTTTTATTTCTAACCCTACCGAGGAACAATTGCTATTTCAGCGCTCGCATCAAGATAAATTGGCTCGCGCATTGGCAACCGCTATTGTCAAGTATTTTGAAGAAAACCCACCCGAGGGCACTCTGTTTGCTAATCGCGGTAAGACGCAAAAGCACAAAGTGCAGCGTGGTGAATCACTCTCGGTTATCGCTAATAAATATGGCACCTCGACTCAAGCATTAATCGCAACCAACAAACTAAAAAATGCCAATTTGTCGATTGGTCAAATCTTAACGATTCCGGCCACGTCAGCTCCGATTCGCGTTCCTGTGGTCAGCAACCCAGTAGAAACGGAAATTGTTACGCATGTGGTGAAATCTGGCGAGTATTTGGGCAAGATAGCGAGCACGTATAAAGTGAGTGTGGATGCGATTAAACGCGAGAATAACTTGCGTTCAGACACCTTAACGCTGGGGCAGAAACTGAAGATAACGGTGAGTTTGAAGGATAAGCCGCTGCGTAAGCATAAAGTTGAAAAAGGCGAGTTTTTGAGCAAAATTGCCAGCCAATATCAAGTGAGTCTGAATAGTATTCGCCAAGTAAACCAACTTCGGTCTGATCAGCTCGCCATAGGGCAAGTGTTGATCATTCCCAATAAGTAGTAATGAGTATGACGATTAAGATTCTACCCGCACGTCTTGCTAACCAAATTGCCGCAGGTGAAGTGGTTGAAAGGCCGGCTTCCGTCGTCAAAGAGCTGGTGGAAAATAGCTTGGATTCGGGCGCCTCTCGTATCGATATCGATATCGAAAAGGGAGGTACGAAGCTCATTCGTGTGCGAGATAACGGGCAAGGGATAGTAAAAGAGGAATTGGCGCTCGCTTTAAGCCGCCATGCAACTTCTAAAATTCACACCTTAGATGATTTAGAGGCGATCGTCAGCCTAGGTTTTCGTGGAGAAGCGCTCGCGAGTATTAGCTCAGTCTCTCGGCTTACATTGACGTCTCGTCCAGCCACGCAAGAACAAGCTTGGGCAGCATACAGTGAAGGTCGAGATATGGCGGTTAAGTTGCAGCCAACCGCACACCCGATTGGAACGTCTGTTGAAGTGCTCGATCTGTTCTTTAATACGCCCGCTCGGCGCAAATTTTTACGCACAGAGAAAACAGAATTTACTCACATTGATGAGCTACTAAAACGCATTGCTTTGAGCCGGTTTGATGTGACCATCAATGTGCGCCATAACGGCAAGATGGTGCGTCAATATCGAGCGGCTAAAACGGCTGCTCAAGAGGAAAAAAGAATCGCGGCTGTGTGTGGCAACGCTTTTGTTCGCCATATGCTGAACATTGAGTTGGAACATCAAGGGCTTCGCTTGCATGGTTGGATAACGACTCCAGAAGGCGCGCGCCAGCAGAGTGATTTGCAATACTGCCACGTTAATGGGCGGATGATGCGTGACAAGCTGATTAATCATGCTATCCGGCAAAGTTATGAAACCAGCCTGAGAGGCGATCAGTTCGCCACTTATGTACTCTTCATTGAGCTCGATCCCCATCAAGTGGATGTGAATGTCCATCCCGCGAAACATGAGGTGCGTTTCCATCAAGCGCGATTAGTGCATGATTTTATCTATCAAGCACTCAGTAGTGCACTGGCTGAAAGCAAGCACATTGAGAAGCCGCAGCTCAAACCATCGGCTTTTCATCAGCCCGATGCGGCGACTGTGGATCGCATTGAGAATGACACTGCAATTGATAGTGTGTGCCAAAAAACTGAGGGGCATAACACCGTTCCAGAGCAAGTGTGGCAAGCTGTCGACAACACTCCCGCTTATCCAAGAAAAGCAGAGCGAGAAAGCACAACCGCGCACGGCATAGCTGAAACGCCAAAGCGTAGCCATTGGCAGCAAAACGGCTCTCCATCTTCTTCTCGGGCGAAAGCTGATCGCCAGCCAACGGCCTCACCTTCGAGCGGAGAAGTGAAGCTCTATCAAGAGCTGATGGCAACTCAACCGCCGGCTTCTGCAGTCGAACTTTCTCCTATCGCACATCAAGATAAAGGTGAAGTGCTGCAGCTCGAACAGTTGGGTAAAGCTATTGCGGTAATCAAAGGGCAGTACCTGTTAATGGGGTCCAAACAGGGCGTCGTATTGCTTTCTCTTATCAAAGGAGCATGGCTGAAAACTCGCGGCCAATTGCATACCGAACAAGGCGGCTTGAAAAGCCAACCTTTACTCGTGCCGCTCTCCATAAAGCTCTCAGCACAAGAACATCAAGCGTTAACGCATTGCCAGCCGATGTTGAATACGCTAGGGATTGAGCTTAAAGAACGTCATGGTTCAAGCATCATGGTGATGGGCGTACCTCAACCGTTGAGGCAACAAAACCTGCAAAACTTAATCCCAGATCTGCTATCTTACGTGTCCGCTAATTTTACGGCTGATGATGAACCTATTACGGCGGATCTTGTTGCCGATTGGCTGGCTGAACACATCACTGTGGTGAAAAGTGACTACACTTTGTCTGAAGCCATACAAATGATTTCGGAACTTGAACAGCTTTGGCAAGGGCAACTTCCTCTTCATGATGCAAGTTTCGTCCGCCCCGTTGATTTTTCTACCACCATAGCGGCCTTGTTGGCATAACGAATTAAAAGAATGATGAATCAAACACAACCATTGGCTCTGTTTTTAATGGGCCCGACCGCATCAGGTAAAACAGATTTGGCGATTCGTTTGCGCCAAAAATACCCAGTGGAAATCATCAGTGTCGACTCGGCGCTGATCTACAAAGGCATGGATATTGGCACCGCCAAACCTAATGCGCATGAACTGGTACTCGCTCCCCATCGTCTGATCGATATTTTGGATCCAAGTGAAGCCTATTCGGCGGCGGATTTTCGTCGCGATGCATTACTTGCAATGCATGATATTACCGCGCAAGGTAAAATTCCTCTGCTCGTTGGGGGAACTATGTTGTATTACAAGGCTCTACTTGAAGGGCTTTCGCCACTTCCTGCGGCTAACCCTGAGATACGGCAACAAATTGAGCAAGAGGCTTTGGAGCATGGTTGGGGTCAGTTACACGATCAATTACAAACGATTGATCCGGTTTCGGCGGCAAGAATTCATCCTAATGATCCACAAAGATTGTCACGAGCATTGGAAGTTTACCGAATTTCAGGTAAAACTCTTACAGAGTTAACTCAAACGAAAGGTGAAAGCCTGCCATTTCGAGTTAAGCAGTTTGCTATAGCTCCCAAGGAAAGGGCTGAGCTCCACCGTCGAATCGAACTCAGGTTTGAAAAGATGATCGAAGCTGGATTTGAAGAGGAAATGAAAGCACTTTATGCTCGAAATGATCTTCATCCGGATTTGCCATCGATTCGCTGTGTTGGTTATCGACAAATGTGGGACTATTTGGATGGGGATTGTACGTTAGAGGAAGCGGTATATCGTGGAATCTGTGCAACCCGTCAATTGGCCAAGCGTCAGATCACCTGGTTACGCAGCTGGGATGATTTAACTTGGTTAGATAGCGAAAACATTGATCATGCAGTAGAAACTCTCTCAAATGCCATAGCATCTGATGGAGTTAGCTGTGTATAATGTGATCGCTTTTGCGTGATGTACCCTGTAAAGGATCCGTTACTTGATATTTGGCATTATCGCCGTCATAACAAGTAGCAACGGGGTTTTTATTCATTTAGCTCAGATGCAAAGGCCGCACCAATAATGCAGTGCACCACTAGCTAAATAACTACAACAAAATACAAATAAGGAAAATAAAATGGCTAAGGGGCAATCTCTACAAGACCCATTCTTAAATGCACTACGTCGTGAGCGCATTCCAGTATCCATCTACCTTGTGAACGGAATTAAGCTTCAAGGTCAGATTGAATCCTTTGATCAATTTGTGATCTTACTGAAAAACACAGTCAATCAAATGGTGTATAAGCATGCGATTTCAACGGTTGTTCCTGCACGTGCAGTGAGCCACCACACTGCTGAGCCACGCACTGGGTCTGATCGTCCATCAGACAAATCAGAAGAGTAATTCTCTGATTAGTATTATTTACTTACAAAGGAGTTGGTTGCTTGTTTGACCGTTACGAAGCCGGTGAGCGAGCGGTACTTGTTCATATCAACTTCACGCAAAAGGGTGAGTGGGATGATCTCAGCGAGTGTGAAATGCTGGTTTCTTCTGCTGGAGTGTCGACACTGCAAATTATTACTGGCAGCCGTCAAACTCCACACCCTAAATATTATGTCGGTGAGGGCAAAGCCCAAGAGATAGCGCATGCGGTTCAACTTGTTGAAGCGGATGTGGTGATCTTCAATCACGCCCTTTCTCCTGCCCAAGAACGTAATCTTGAACAACTATGCCAATGTCGAGTGATTGACCGTACTGGTCTCATCCTCGATATTTTTGCCCAACGAGCACGAACCCATGAAGGGAAGTTGCAAGTAGAGCTGGCACAATTGCGCCACATCTCTACGCGATTAATTCGTGGTTGGACGCACCTTGAGCGACAAAAAGGCGGTATAGGCTTACGTGGACCTGGTGAAACGCAGCTAGAAACCGACAGACGTTTATTGCGTGAACGTATTAAAGCGATATTACGCCGCTTAGAGAAGGTCGCTAAGCAGCGAGAACAAGGACGCCGAGCTCGAAATCGAGCTGAGATTCCCACCATATCGCTAGTGGGTTATACCAATGCGGGGAAATCAACGTTATTTAATCGCATTACTGAAGCTGGGGTTTATGCAGCCGATCAACTGTTTGCAACCCTAGATCCTACCTTGCGGAAAATCGAATTGGCGGACGTTGGTACTGCCGTTCTCGCTGACACCGTAGGATTTATTCGTCATCTGCCGCACGATTTAGTTGCAGCATTTAAAGCCACGTTACAAGAAACTCAAGAAGCTGACATTTTGTTACATGTTGTTGATGCCAGTGATGAGCGTTTTCGTGAGAATATCAAAGCCGTCCATGATGTATTAGAAGAGATTGACGCCCATGAGGTGCCAACGCTTGTCGTCATGAACAAGATCGATAATCTAGAAGGCCAACAACCTCGCATCGAAAAAGATGATGAGGGAATACCGAGAACCGTGTGGTTATCAGCCATGGATGGACAAGGTATTGATCTGCTTTTCGAAGCATTGACAGAGCGATTAGCGAGTCAAGTCATTCAATATCAATTGTGTATTCCACCACTGCACCAAGGTCGCATTCGTAGTGCATTTTCACAAATGAAATGTATTCAACAAGAAGAATATGATCCAGATGGTAATTTGTTGATTAACATTCGTATGCAGCAAGTTGATTGGTTTAGACTAGAAAAAAGAGAAGAAGCAGTTTTGCGTGACTTTATAGTTACTTAAAGGACTGCTACAGTATAACGTCATATCAAATGATGGAGCTTTCTAATGGCGTGGAATGAGCCCGGTAATAACAACGGCAACAATGGCCGCGATAATGACCCTTGGGGTAATAATCGTGGTGACAAAAATAAAGGTGGCCGTGATCAAGGACCGCCAGATTTGGATGAGGTTTTCAATAAACTGAGCCAGAAACTGGGCGGACGATTTGGTAAGAAAGACGGTAAAGGCCCTTCATTCTCTGGTGGTAGCGCAATTGGCTTTGGAGTCATTGCTGCAATCGCTGTTGCAGTGTGGTTCTTTTCTGGTTTCTATACGATTGGTGAAGCTGAGCGTGGCGTCGTGCTGCGCTTAGGTAAGTATGATCGCATCGTTGATCCAGGTTTGAACTGGCGTCCTCGCTTTGTTGATGAAGTGACGGCCGTTAACGTACAAGCGATTCGCTCACTACGTGCATCGGGTTTGATGCTAACCAAAGATGAAAACGTGGTCACTGTTGGCATGGATGTACAATATCGCGTGTCTGATCCATACAAGTACTTGTATCGTGTGACTAATGCTGACGATAGCTTACGCCAAGCAACTGACTCAGCATTACGTGCCGTGGTTGGTGATTCTTTGATGGACAGTATCTTAACCAGTGGCCGTCAGCAAATTCGTCAAAGTACCCAAACGACCTTGAATCAAATCATTGATAGCTATGATATGGGCTTAATGATTGTCGATGTCAACTTCCAGTCGGCTCGTCCGCCAGAGCAAGTGAAAGATGCGTTCGATGATGCGATTGCGGCGCGAGAAGATGAAGAGCGTTTCATTCGTGAATCTGAAGCGTATAAGAACGAAATCCTGCCTAAAGCAACAGGCCGAGCAGAACGTTTGAAGAAAGAAGCGCAAGGTTATACAGAACGCACGATTAACGAAGCATTGGGTCAAGTGGCACAGTTTGAAAAACTGCTCCCTGAGTATCAAGCCGCGCCAGATGTGACACGTAATCGTCTCTACCTAGATACTATGGAAGAGGTGTATTCAAACACATCTAAAGTGCTAATTGATTCAGAATCCAGTGGCAATATGCTTTATCTACCGTTGGATCGAATTACAGGCCAAGACAGTAAGAATGACACCAAACGTCAAGATAAATCATCATCAACCTATGATCAGATAGAGCTTGATTCACCAACCAGCAGTGATACAGGTAATACACCGTCTCGCTCTAGCAATACACGTCAAGGGAGATACTAGTAATGCGTAAGTTAATGATCCCAGTATTAGTGATTGCACTGGTATTGATGTTGATGTCGCTGTTTGTGATTCCTGAAGGTGAGCGCGGTATTGTTGTCCGTTTCGGTCGTATTCTGAAAGATAACAATGAAATTGCTCGAATCTACGAACCGGGTTTGCATTTTAAAATGCCACTGTTTGATCGAGTAAGAACGTTAGATGCGCGCATCCAAACAATGGATGGCCGCTCTGACCGTTTCGTGACTTCAGAGAAAAAAGATGTGATCATCGATACCTATGTCAAATGGCGTATTGAAGACTTTGGTCAATACTACTTGGCAACTGGTGGTGGCAATGCATTGACGGCACAAGCACTGTTAGAGCGTAAAGTGACAGACATTCTTCGTTCTGAAATCGGTTCTCGTGAAATCAAACAAATTGTTTCGGGCCCACGTAATAAAGATGTCTTGCCGGAAAGTGCTGATGACGAAGTCGTCACGACCGAGGCTGCGAAACAAGCATTGGAAATCGATGGTCAGCGTGACCAAGTGATGGAAAATGTGTTGGAAGATACGCGTAAAGGCGCACTGAAAGATTTAGGCGTCAGAGTGGTTGATTTCCGTATTAAGAAAATCAATCTCCCAGATGAGATCAGTGAGTCTATCTATCGTCGTATGCGTGCTGAACGTGAGTCAGTAGCTCGTAAACACCGCTCTCAAGGTCGTGAAAAAGCCGAAGTCATTCGCGCTCAAGCTGAACTTGAAGTGGCGACTATCTTAGCGGAAGCGGATAAAACGGCTCGCGTAACTCGCGGTGATGCTGATGCTAAAGCGGCGAAGATTTACTCAGATGTGTACAGTAAAGATCCTGAGTTTTACGGGTTCTTACGTTCGCTGAAAGCCTATGAGAAATCATTCAGCGAGAAGAGTGATATCTTGGTGCTTGATCCTAAGAGTGATTTCTTCAAGTACATGAATAACACCAAAGGTTTGACAACGAAATAATTGACCGTTGTTTATTCAAAGGCTCCTTCAGGGAGCCTTTGTCGTTTATTGGCTTTAAGAGAGAAGGCACTATGTCGAATTCAATCTGGCTTGCTGTGGGGCTGGTGTTAATTGCAGAAGGTATTGGACCGTTAATCGCCCCTAATGGCTGGAGAAAGATGGTGGCGGAGCTCAGCCAGCAGCCCGATCATCAACTGCGCCGCATCGGTGGTTGTCTCGTCGTTGCAGGGGGCATCATTGCGTACTACTTCGCACGATAGTGATGCACAATAGCGCGGTAACCGATTTATTATCACTATCATCACTATCATCACTATCATCACTATCATCACTATCAATAGTGAGGTGGTGGAGTCTCTTCTGATGGATCCGCTAAATGTGAGGCATCCATATTTTTGACTTTACCAGCTACATATTTCATTTGGTCTTGCATTTTCGTCAGCATGAGCTGCTGTGTTGATAATGCTTGATTGAGTTCATCAATGGTTTGTTCTTGGAAAGCAAGTTGGCATTCCAAGTCACTAACACGCTGTTCTAATTGCTGAATATATTTATCGTTCATAACTAATCGTCGAGTTTCCAAGCTTGAGCAATACCTGCAGAGCTTCCGGTAATAATTCGTTGCTGATGATCAAAGGCCGCATCATACACCACCGCCGTGGGTGGGCGAGCATCTTTTAGCGGTTCTACTTCGAATCCTTGCTGTTTTTTACCATTTTGAGTATCCCAAACCGCGACTTGGCTTGAAGGATTCCCTGTCACAAGCAACCTGCCATCATCGGAAAAACGCGCCGTAGAGAAGATCAATTGTCGTGAAAAACTGCGCAATTGCGCCTGTTCCTTACCCGAGGAGAGATCCCAAATAATGGATTGATTACCACCATCGGAGGTAAAGGCTAATTTGCCTTCTCGCTGCAAGGCGACTCGATTAACCCGCTGCTCATGTTCAAACGATCGTAAAATTTGCCCACTTTGCGTATCCCAAAGGTAGGCAAAATAATCATTACCTCCCGTCAGAGCAAAGCGTCCATTTGGCGATAGGGCGACAGAATTTACTTTTTCTCGATGAGCAAGGAACTCTAGCCGGCGTCCAGTGACTAAATCGACGTAAATCGCTTTACCATTGGATAAACCGAGCAGAACTTGTTTTCCGTTATTGGCAATGTCAATGTCTCGGATCAGCCCATCGGAGATGGACCACAAACCTTGAGCTTGTGTCCAACCTAAGTCCCATACGGCAAAGTTAATTTGGCTAGCGGTCACGGCAAAACGGCCATTATCAGAGAGTCGAATATGAGACACGGTATTGGTTTGTAGGTCTTGAGGTCCCAATTCGGCTAAGGTTTTGTTTTGTTCAAGATCCCATAGAACGAGCTGTCTTTGTTTAGAATAGAGCAGCGCAAAACGACCATCACGGCTTAAACCGAAACTGGTCGAACCGTTTGGTTCGAGATCCCAACGTTGCACATCGCTGTCAGAGAAAAAACAGCCATTTAACATCAAGATGACAATGCAACCTAGGATTGAATGAGAAATTATTCGCATTAAGTCTAATTATCCGCTTTGAGTGTAAAGACAATCTATCAACATATCGCTATATTGGTACAACTCAGTTTTGCGCACCAGCTTTTCACTAAGATTTGTGCGTAATGACAAAAGGTTATCCTACAAATTGGAGAAATAAATGAAATCATTGTTTAAAGTGTCACTGCTTGCAGCAACCGTCATGCTTGCAGTTGGCTGCCAGAAAGATGAAGCCCCTAAAACTGAAGCAGCGCCTGCAGCAGAACAAGTACAAACGGAAGCGGGAAAAACGGTTCACTTTAAAACAGAAGATGACAAAGCGGCTTACGCGATTGGCGTCTCTTTTGCAAATTACCTCAGCACCAGCATTGAGAAACCAGCCGAAATTGGTATCAATCTGAATAAAGATCTGGTTCTAAAAGGGATTGAACATGTCTTCGCGGGCAATGCTGAGTTGAGTGAAGAAGAGACACGCGCAGCGCTAGAAGCTCTAGATAAACGCGTTTCTGAAACCATGCAAGCAAAAGCCGCTGAAAAAGCGGCTGCTGCAGAAAAAGCTGGTGATGAATTCCGCGCTGAATTTGAAAAACAAGATGGCGTAAAGAAAACTGAATCTGGTTTACTTTATCAAGTATTGACACCTGCTACAGGTGAGTCACCAAAAGAGACCGATACTGTTCAAGTGCATTACAAAGGGACACTGGCTGACGGTACTCAATTTGATAGCTCGTATGATCGTGGTGAGCCAGCGACATTCCCACTCAATCGGGTTATTCCTGGTTGGACAGAAGGTGTGCAACTGATGCAAGTGGGAGCAAAATACAAGTTTGTTATCCCGCCGCAACTGGCTTACGGCGAGCAAGACACACCGACTATTCCAGCAAACTCAACACTTGTGTTTGAAGTGGAGTTGCTAAAAATTGATAACGGTAGCGATGCGGCTAAGTAATGGTTGAACCGTTATAATTCCCTCAAAGGCCTGATGAATCAGGCCTTTTCTGTCTCTAACGACTCACTAATTAGTTGTCCTAAATCACTTGTTAGTGACTTAACAGAGTTTTCGATTAAAATTTTCTGATAAACTTACGTCAATTTGTTGATTTTTCGCTCTAAGGCTAGATAACAGTGACAACGACAGAAACTCTAAATGCGGATATGTTGCTTGAAATGGAATCCGTGCACGTGATGCCATTTAGTGACCACGATAAAATCATTCTTCGATCTTATGAAGCCGTGGTTGACGGTATTGCCAGTTTGATTGGCCCTTTTTGTGAGATCGTTCTGCACTCATTGGAAGATCTCAATACCTCGGCGATTAAAATTGCCAATGGTGAAAACACGGGGCGTCAAGTGGGTTCCCCGATCACTGATCTTGCACTGCGTATGTTAAAAGATATTGAAGGATCGGAGCGTAACTTCTCACGATCGTATTTCTCTCGCGCCAAGGGTGGTGTGTTGATGAAATCGATTACGGTCGCGATTCGTAATGGCGATAACCGAGTTATTGGCTTACTTTGTATCAACGTCAATTTAGATGCTCCGTTCTCACAAGTTCTGCAATCATTCATGCCCACTCAGGAAGCTCAGGAAGCCGCCTCATCGGTTAACTTTGCCAGTGATGTAGAAGAGCTGGTGGATCAGACGGTAGAGCGTACCATCGAAGAGATCAACGCCGATAAATCAGTGTCTAACAATACCAAGAACCGTCAGATCGTGATGGAGCTGTACGACAAAGGCATTTTTGACATCAAAGATGCGATTAACCGCGTAGCTGATCGGCTCAATATCTCTAAACATACTGTCTATCTCTACATTCGCCAACGCAAGACCGGAGATGAATGTTAGTGGAGCCAGTATTGAGTTACACATTATTGGTCAATGGCTCAGTGTATGGCACACAGGCAGCGCGTAGTGCTTATCTGTTTGCCTGTGCATTGCTAGAAAAAGGGCATTCACTCAAGCAAGTATTTTTTTATCAAGATGGTGTTTTCAATGGCTCTGCGATCACCGCGCCTGCGAACGATGAGTTTGATCTTGTGAAAGCATGGCAGAAGCTGTCTACTGAACACCATGTACGCTTAGAAACCTGTGTTGCTGCAGCGTTACGTCGTGGCATTATCAGTGAAAATGAAGCTCAGCAACACCAGCTCACGGCGTATAATTTGGCACAATGTTTTGCACAAACTGGGTTAGGAAGCTTAGCTGAAGCGTTATTAACTCAAGATCGAGTGGTACAGTTTTGAAAAAAATCGGTTTTGTTTTTCATTCTTCGCCTCATTCTAGTTCGGCTGGAAGAGAAGGGCTAGATGCTGTACTGGCAGCCTCTGCCTATTGTGATGCGATCTCGCTCTTTTTTGTTGGGCTTGGGGTGACGCAAATCGTCGCCAACCAATCACCGCAACAACTGCTTAGCCGTGATTACATCAGTGCGTTTAAACTGCTTGAGTTATACGATATTGAACACCTTTATCTGTGTGAGCAAAGCGTTGAAGAGTTGGGGTTAGCATCAGCTCAATGGGTAATTGATGTTGAAAAAAAATCGCCTCAGCAAATCGCTCACTTACTTCACGAGTGCGATCAAGTACTAACTTTCTAAGGTGTACCTATGCTGCATATTGTAAAAGACACGGCAAAACTGGCCTTAGCGCAGCGTTATTGTTTGGCTGAGGATAGTATTATCTTGGTTGAAGAAGCAGTTTATATGAGTAACCCTAGTGCGGGCTCTTTTTTACTACTCAACGATCTGAACAGGGTTTATGTCTTACTTGAGGATCTCTGCGCGCGTGGGGTACAGGATCTCTGCTCAGTACAAATTACCAAAGTGGATTTCTCTGGTTTGGTTGAACTTACTACTAATCATGAAAAATCAATCACTTGGTAGATTTTCTTATCACTATTACCCCTCTATTACCCACCCTTTACTTATGGTGGTTAAAAAAGATCTGTATATTTCTTGACACACCTCTCACTGCTGCATAGAATTTTGCGTCCCTATTTGTACTAAGTGCACTAGGGACTAGATTTTTCACAAAGCTTACTTTAAGTAAATTCAGGAGCTAGTTAATGGCAACTATTAACCAGTTGGTCCGCAATCCTCGTGTAAAGCAAGTTGTTAAAAGCAACGTGCCAGCACTAGAAGCGTGCCCACAAAAACGTGGTGTATGTACACGTGTTTACACTACTACACCTAAAAAACCTAACTCAGCACTTCGTAAAGTATGTCGTGTTCGTCTAACGAACGGCTTCGAAGTGACTTCGTACATCGGCGGTGAAGGTCACAACCTTCAAGAGCACTCAGTTGTTCTTATCCGTGGCGGTCGTGTAAAAGACCTTCCAGGTGTGCGTTACCACACAATCCGTGGTGCACTTGACTGTGCAGGCGTAAACGACCGTAAACAAGCTCGTTCTAAATACGGTGTGAAACGTCCTAAATCTTAATGGATTTCCGTTAAGTAAGGCCAAACACTAAATTATTTAATTTTTGAAGAAACTGAAAAGTTTTGGATAACCTGAAAAAGACAACGGAGAATATCCATGCCACGTCGTCGCGTTATTGGTCAGCGTAAGATCCTTCCAGATCCAAAGTTCAAGTCTGAACTGCTGGCAAAATTCGTTAACATTCTTATGGTTGACGGTAAAAAATCTACTGCAGAGAAAATTGTTTACACTGCACTAGACACTATGGCTGAGAAATCTGGCAAAGGTCACTTAGCTGTATTTGAAGAAGCTCTTGAAAACGTACGTCCAGCGGTCGAAGTTAAATCTCGCCGCGTGGGTGGTTCAACTTACCAAGTGCCAGTAGAAGTACGTCCGGTTCGCCGTAACGCACTTGCTATGCGTTGGGTAGTTGATGCTGCGCGTAAGCGTGGTGAAAAATCTATGGCTGCTCGCCTAGCTGCTGAAATGCTAGACGCGTCAGAAAATAAAGGTACTGCTGTTAAGAAACGTGAAGACGTTCACCGTATGGCAGAAGCGAACAAAGCATTCGCTCATTACCGCTGGTAATACCTTCTGTGCTGCGAGGTTCTCTCGCAGCACATTTTCATACTCTAAGGATTACCTTAGTAAGAGGATACAATCGTGGCTCGGAAAACTCCTATTGAGCGCTACCGCAACATCGGTATCTGTGCTCACGTAGATGCAGGTAAAACAACCACTACTGAGCGTATTCTGTTCTACACTGGCCTTTCTCACAAAATCGGCGAAGTTCACGATGGTGCTGCAACCATGGACTGGATGGAGCAGGAGCAAGAACGTGGCATCACTATCACTTCTGCTGCTACGACAACCTTCTGGCGTGGTATGGAAGCACAGTTCCAAGATCATCGCGTAAACATCATTGATACCCCAGGACACGTTGACTTTACAATTGAAGTAGAGCGTTCACTTCGTGTGCTTGATGGTGCAGTGGTTGTATTCTGTGGCTCATCTGGTGTTGAACCCCAGTCTGAAACTGTATGGCGTCAAGCTGACAAATACGGTGTTCCTCGCATGGTGTTCGTTAATAAAATGGACCGTGCTGGCGCAGACTTTTTACGCGTTGTAAACCAAATTAAACATCGTCTTGGTGCGACTCCTGTTCCTATTCAATTAAATATTGGTGCGGAAGAAGAGTTCAAAGGTGTCATCGACCTTATCAAGATGAAAGCCATCAACTGGAATGAAGCCGATCAAGGCATGACGTTTACTTACGAAGACATTCCAGAAGATATGCTTGAGTTGGCAGAAGAATGGCACAACAACCTAGTAGAAGCGGCAGCGGAAGCTAGTGAAGAGTTAATGGAAAAGTATCTTGAAGACGGCGAGCTGACAGAAGCGGAAATCAAACAAGCGCTACGGACTCGTACCATTAACAATGAAATCGTATTGGCCACTTGTGGTAGTGCCTTTAAAAATAAAGGCGTACAAGCGGTGTTGGATGCGGTTGTTGAATATTTGCCTTCACCGGTAGATGTACCAGCCATTAAAGGCGTGGATGAAAACGAGAACGAAGTAGAACGTCACGCTGACGACAACGAACCTTTCTCGGCACTTGCATTTAAGATTGCCACTGACCCATTTGTTGGGACATTGACTTTCATGCGTGTTTACTCTGGTGTGGTGAACTCTGGCGATGCCGTTTACAACTCAGTGAAACAGAAAAAAGAACGTTTTGGTCGTATCGTACAGATGCATGCCAACAAACGTGAAGAGATTAAAGAAGTTCGTGCTGGCGATATTGCGGCTGCGATCGGCTTAAAAGATGTCACGACAGGCGATACGCTGTGTAACCCAGACCACAAAGTGGTTCTTGAGCGCATGGAATTCCCTGAGCCAGTGATTCAAATTGCGGTAGAGCCTCGCTCTAAAGCTGACCAAGAAAAAATGGGTATTGCGCTAGGTAAACTGGCGGCAGAAGACCCATCTTTCCGTGTCGAAACCGATAAGGAAACAGGTCAAACGTTGATCTCTGGTATGGGTGAGCTTCACCTAGACATCATTGTTGATCGCATGAAGCGTGAGTTCAGTGTGGACTGTAACGTTGGTAAACCACAAGTGGCTTACCGCGAAACTATCCGTGGAAAAGCGGAAGTAGAAGGCAAGTTCGTTCGTCAATCTGGTGGTCGTGGTCAATATGGTCACGTTTGGCTTAAGATTGAACCTGCGGAACTCGGTGAAGGCTTTGTCTTTGTCGACGAAATCGTTGGTGGTGTGATTCCTAAGGAATACATCAGCTCGGTTGCGAAAGGTATCGAAGAGCAAATGAACAACGGTGTGTTAGCTGGTTATCCGATTCTGGATGTGAAAGCGACATTATTCGATGGTTCATATCATGATGTCGACTCAAGCGAGATGGCGTTTAAGATTGCTGGTTCGATGGCGTTCAAGAAAGGTGCTTTAGAAGCGCAGCCTGTTCTTCTTGAACCAATGATGAAAGTTGAAGTAACTACTCCAGAAGATTGGATGGGTGATGTTGTGGGTGACTTAAACCGTCGTCGCGGCATGATTGAAGGTATGGATGAAGGCCATGCAGGCCTTAAGATTATCCATGCTAGAGTCCCTCTATCGGAAATGTTTGGTTATGCAACAGACTTACGATCTGCCACTCAGGGTCGCGCCTCTTACTCCATGGAGTTTGCAGAGTACGCTGATGTGCCAAAAAATGTTGCAGAAGCAATCATTGCAGAACGTGGTTAACTGTTATTTGTTTAATAACGAATCTATTGCGCTGATGAGAGTTGGCGCATAAAATAGCAATTTCTGGCGCGTCTTGAGCTATATGTGACTCAAGACGAATCATAACTAGGAAGGAACACGATCGTGTCTAAAGCAAAATTTGAACGTACGAAACCGCACGTAAACGTTGGTACTATCGGCCACGTTGACCACGGTAAAACAACTCTAACTGCTGCTATCTGTACTACACTTGCAAAAGTGTACGGTGGTGAAGCGAAAGACTTCGCATCTATCGATAACGCTCCAGAAGAGCGCGAGCGCGGTATTACAATCAATACTTCTCACGTAGAGTACGATAC
>NZ_CAWPDB010000161.1:0-19816 GCF_963886625.1 Vibrio sp. V23_P3S9T160 | reverse complement strand
ATTATCCATAATTGTGTTAATAACATGGATTAAAGAATAATTATTATGAAAATGATTCTTTAATTGTGAATATAATCTCACAAAACTGAATACTAAATTTTATTAATTTAGTTCAATTATGATAGGTTGTTCACAATAAGCTTCTGAAAATTTACACATAAACTCGATTAATGTGCCATTTCAATCGTAATAAATGCATAAATTTCCTGAGTCACTTAGTTTCCTTACTCCATCAAAACGCACAATAGCATGCGTATATTGAGCTACTTAATGGCTTGTTTTCTGTTGAAACTGCTTCACGCTGCGCTTTTGAGCACTGCGGCGGTTGGCTTGCTTATCGCGCGGTTTGCGCTTCGGTTCACCGCTGGTCGGTTGGTCTGTCACTGGAAAATCGGTCAACGCCTGCAGCGGTAAAGCGCGCTGCGTTAAGCTGCGGATTGCCTCCAGCGCTTGGCTTTCACCATGGCAGACCAGTGAAATCGCCACACCACCTTGACCTGCACGCGCTGTGCGGCCAACGCGGTGAATATAAACTGGCGCACTAGGCGGTAAATCAAAATTGATCACCACTGGCAGCGCATCAATGTGAATACCGCGCGCCAGTAAATCAGTGGCCACCAGCACATCCACTTGATTCGCTTTGAAATCGGCTAACGTTTGCTCGCGAATGACTTGATCTTTCTCACCATGCAAAGCCGCCGCACGAATACCCGCTTTGAGCAATTTTTTCGCGACCGCATCGGCACTGTCACGCGCACTAATAAACACTAATACTTGCTGCCCAGCACGCTGCTTAATCAGAGCAATTAATGCTTGTGCTTTACTGCCCTTATTCACAAGGTAGAGCTGCTCTTCAATTTCTTCCACCACTTGATTGGCTTGATTCGCCTCTATCTTTACCGGA
Organism: Vibrio sp. V23_P3S9T160; assembly: GCF_963886625.1. Taxonomy (NCBI): domain Bacteria; kingdom Pseudomonadati; phylum Pseudomonadota; class Gammaproteobacteria; order Vibrionales; family Vibrionaceae; genus Vibrio; species Vibrio sp. V23_P3S9T160. The sequence continues at coordinate 18,912 of NZ_CAWPDB010000161.1, read as the reverse complement.
TTATTTAACACGGCCAATGCCACCTGTTCGAGCTCAGCAGCGAGTGTGGCGGAAAACAACAACGTTTGTTTGGTTTGAGGCATAGCGCTGAGCAGGCGCTGCACATCCGGCCAAAAACCCATCTCTAACAGTCGGTCAGCTTCATCTAACACCAAACAGCGCACCGACTCCAATGTGATCAGTTGCTGTGTGAGTAAATCAAGCAAGCGACCCGGTGTCGCGACGATCAAAAGCGGTAATTTGGCCAACTGCGCAAGCTGCTCTTCTTGGGCCACCCCTCCACATAAAGTGCATAAGCCAATGCCCATTTTGCTTGCCACTGCATTCAGCTCTTGGCTGACTTGTTGTGCTAATTCACGGGTAGGGACAATGACAACAGATTGAATTTCAAGAGTATTAATTTCAATTTGTTGCAGCAAAGGCAAACCATAAGCTAACGTTTTACCACTTCCCGTTTGCGCTAAGGCGAGCACATCTTGCCCAGACAGTACGGCTGGAATAGCCAATTGTTGGATTTTGGTCGCCATGTGTCGCGACGCAGGCAGCGCTGCCATCAAAGAGGCGCTTAGGTTAAGATCAGAAAAATTCATAAACGACTAGCAAGGTGAAGAAGGTTGCGCTGAGTCTAAAGCTATTCACCCACCATCACAACTGTCGATGCTGATCAGCACTGACTCTGGCCGCCAGTACTCAAATTCGCAATCCATGATCTCGCCATCTTGTTTGTAATTGGCTCGGCAAATTTTCAGCACGGATTGGCCAGCAGCTAAGTTAAGGGCTTTTGCCACATGAAGAGGTGCAGCCGTAGGGATTACTTCAAAACGAGAACGCGTGGTGATGTAACCGTATTTTTGCTGATAGAGATGCGTTAACGAAGCGGTTAAATTTTCCTCTAATATCTTTGGAAACCACTGCGCAATCAGGCAGTTTTCGACAAACAGTACCGCTCGCCCGTCAATCGAGCGCAACCGTTCAATAATATGAATGGGCGTAATTCGGTCAATATCCATCGCTCTTGCATACTCACGAGAAGCCATCACGCTGCGTACCGCAACTAGCTTAGTTTCTGCGATTCGGTGCTGCTCGCGGATCATCTGGTGGAAGTGGCAACGCGATAGCGGGTTATAATGAATTCGCGCCGGAGAGACAAACCAACCACGCCGCTCTTCTCGGTAAATCAACCCTTCGGTTTCCAGTGAAACCAAAGCGTCTTTAATTGTAATGCGCGTTGTATTAAACAATTCACTCAATTCACGTTCAGATGGCAGTTTTTGTCTGTCACTCAGCATTCCGCTGCAAATTTGCTCACGAAGGGTGTTCTTAATGTTGCCAAGTTGGGTCTTTTCTAAAGGAGCATTTGCCACTGGCAAAGCGCTACGAAATCTCATGCGTGACCTAGTCCAATAGTGTACAGAGTGAATAAACGTCTTTTAGACTACTTAAGGCAGATAACAGATTTATGACAGACTAATTGATTGAATTTGAAATAAAAGTGCAATAGAAAATCATCAAAAATGTCAAATAACTACACCGAAAACGTCACAGTTCTTCCCTAGGATAAAAATCGAACTTACTGACCTAGTCCAGAAGGATAGCGACAATGAAAACCTTATTTACCCGCGCAACGACTGCCACAGCACTTGCGCTGACTCTTTCGACTTCGGCTTTTGCTAAAGAGGCTGATTTACAATCTTTGATCAACGCAGCGAAACAAGAAGGCCAAGTGTACAGCATTGGTATGCCCGGCAGTTGGGCTAACTGGCAAGATACGTGGAGCGATTTAGGTAAGATTTATGGCCTAAAACACCAAGATACGGATATGAGCTCAGCGCAAGAAATTGCCAAGTTTGAAGCCGAAAAGAAAAATGCGACCGCCGATATTGGTGATGTTGGCTTTGCGTTTGCTCGCGTGGCGGTGAAAAAAGGCGTAACTCAAGCGTACAAACCGAGCACTTGGAATGACATCCCTGACTGGGCCAAAGATAAAGATGGCCACTGGGCTCTAGCTTACACGGGCACCATTTCCTTTATCTCGAACAATAATCTAGTCAAGAATGCGCCAAAAACGTGGAACGATTTGCTCAAAGGCGATTACAAAATCAGTATTGGTAATGTCGGTGTTGCCGCGCAAGCAAATAATGCCGTACTAGCCGCTGCTTTTGCTCATGGTGGCAGTGAAAAGAACCTCGAACCGGCAATCGAATTTTTTGCCAAACTCGCCAAGCAAGGGCGCTTATCATTTACAGACCCAAGTATCGCTAACCTCGAAAAAGGTGAAGTTGAAGTGGCTGTATTGTGGGATTTCAACGCTCTAAGTTACCGTGACCAAATTGACCGTAACCGCTTTACCGTTAACATTCCGCAAGATGGTTCTGTAATTTCCGGCTACACCACCATCATCAATAAATACGCCAAAAACCCAAACGCGGCCAAGCTAGCACGTGAATACATCTTTAGCGATCAAGGCCAAATCAACCTTGCACAAGGCTATGCTCGCCCGATCCGCAGCAACGTTGCATTGCCTGCTGCGGTACAAAGCAAATTGATTGCTAACGATCAATACCAGAATGTGAGCCCAATTAGCGACTTTAATGCTTGGGAAAAATCAGCTCGTCAATTGCCACGTCAATGGCAAGAAAATGTCATTATCCACCAGCAGTAAGAGGTAACCATGAACAATAAGGTGATCCTTGTTGTTCTTGATGGACTCAATTATTCCGTAGCCCGTGATTGCATGGGCTACTTAAACGGCTTAATTGAGCAGCAAAGAGCAACCTTATACTCCCTACAATGTGAATTGCCTTCGCTATCGCGTCCTTTGTATGAATGTCTACTCACTGGCGTAAAGCCTGTCGAAAGCGGCATTGTTCATAACCACATTGTGCGCCTTTCACATTATCAATCCATCTTCAGTTTGGCAAAAGAGCAAGGGCTGACAACAGCCGCAGCGGCGTATCATTGGGTCAGCGAGCTCTATAACCGCGCGCCTTTTGATGCAACGCGCGACCGTTTTACCTGCGATAAAGCACTCAATATTCAGCATGGCTGTTTTTATCACTGGGATCACTATCCCGATGAGGCACTGTTTTTAGACGCCGAGCACTTACGTCGCACTCACCAACCTGATTTTTTACTGATCCACCCAATGAATATCGATGATGCAGGGCACAAGTTTGGCCTTGATTCAGGCCAATATCGTAATAGTGCACGCATGGCCGATGCGCTACTGTCCCACTTTTTAGAAACTTGGCTAAGCGATGGCTACCAAGTGATGGTGACCAGTGATCACGGCATGAACAATGACAAGTCACACGGCGGAATATTAACCGAAGAGCGCAACGTCCCGCTGTTTGTATTGGGCGATCAATTTTCGCACCAAGCTTGTGAGATCAAACAAACTGAGCTCTGCGGCCTGTGCTGCCAACTGCTCAATCTTGATCACAATAAGCCCTTTTCTGCGGGGTGCTTAGCATGATCAGTAGTCAAGTTATCACCAAGCCTAGCGCCGTGCTCATCCAATCAACGCACTGGGCACGCAAACTCAAACCTGCGTTATGGCTTACTCCTTTTGCGCTGTTTTTCTACTTATTTCAGCTCGCCCCCATGCTGTGGGTTCTGTTCAACAGCTTTATCTCTGACGATCAATGGTCACTGGACCATTATCGCGAAATCTTCAGCTCATCCTTTATTTTGCAAGGGTTAGGCAACAGTTTGTGGCTCGCCATATGGTCCAGCGTTGCGGGCCTTACGATTGCGGCAATGTTGGTCGCCTCCTTACGCCGAGTCGATGGCAAGCTGCGTGATGGTGTGATCGCCTTTACCAATATGAGCAGTAATTTTGCGGGCGTCCCTTTGGCATTCGCTTTCATTATTATTCTTGGGGTCAACGGCGCACTGACTTTGCTGCTAAAGCAATACGGTTTGATTGAAGAGTTCAACCTGTATGGCAAATGGGGGCTGCTGGCGATGTATATCTACTTTCAGATCCCTCTTGGCGTGCTGCTGCTCTATCCTGCATTTGATGCGCTCAGTGATGACTGGCAAGCGGCGGCGTCTACTCTGGGCGCCAACGGATGGCAATATTGGCAGAAAATCGCCTTGCCTGTGCTTTCACCAGCCCTACTCGGTACCTTGATTATCCTAATCGCCAATGCGATGGGCGCGTATGCCAGCGTCTACGCACTCACATCCGGCAACTACAACGTCATTACGGTACGCATTGCCAGTTTAGTGGCGGGAGATCTGTTCTTAGAGCCCAATTTAGCCGCCGCCATTTCCGTGGTATTGATGCTAATTTTAGCCTTCATTACTGTGATCAATCAGTGGCTAATTGCGAAAAGCTATAGCGCAAGGAACACCCATGCAAAACGCTAATCCTACCCTTGATAAAATCACCTTTCATAAAAGTGTGGTCTATTCCATCGTGGGAGTGATGTTGCTGCCCATTTTGGCCACCTTGGTTTATTCCTTTTCTTCACGCTGGGGCGCAACGATTTTACCCGATGGCTTCACCTTTGACTGGTATCTCAAACTGCTGACCGACCCTCGCTTTCTCGATGCATTTGGCCGCTCATTGCTGATTGGCATCGCTTCTCTGACACTCAGCGCGGTTTTGATTATTCCGGCGATCTTCGTGGTGTTTTACTATTTCCCTCGTCTCGATAAAGTAATGAACCTGCTGATTTTAATTCCTTTTGCGGTACCGCCTGTGGTCTCTTCAGTTGGATTACTGCAACTGTACGCCGATAGCCAATTTCCAATTGTGGGTACACCTTGGATTTTGATTGGCACTTATTTCACCATTGCGCTGCCGTTTATGTACCGTGCAATTGCCAACAGTTTTGAGGCGATCCATCTACACGATCTCATGGACGCCGCGCACCTGCTCGGCGCAAGCACCAGCCGTGCTTTTTTACTGATCGTACTGCCAAACATTAGAAAAGGGTTGATGGCTTCGCTGTTTCTATCCTTCTCTTTTCTACTTGGCGAGTTTGTATTTGCGAACATTCTGGTCGGCACGCGCTATGAAACCTTGCAGATTTATCTCTACAACATGCGTCAGACTAGTGGTCACTTCACCTCCGCGTTAGTGATGACTTACTTCCTATTTATCTTTTTACTGACTTGGCTCGCCAGTCGTTTTAGCCGAGGATCCACTCAATGAATTCCACGACCCACACAACCTCTCGTTCTGATTACGTCCACGTCGCCAACCTCACCAAACGTTTTGGCAACAATACCGTTTTTGAAGGGATTGAGTTTTCCATTGAGCAAGGGGAATTTGTCACGCTACTTGGTCCGAGCGGTTGCGGGAAATCGACCTTATTGCGCAGTTTGGCTGGCTTAAATCCCGTCGATGACGGCGAAATTTGGGTCAACGGTGAAAACATCACTAACCAAACACCACAGCAACGCGGCATTGGCATGGTGTTTCAATCCTACGCTCTGTTTCCGAATATGACGGTGGCTGAAAACATCGCCTTTGGCCTCAAAATGCAAGGGCAAGACAGAGCTTACATCGCGCGCGAAGTACAAAAAGTGGTCGAACTGGTTTCGCTGATAGGGAAAGAAAAACACTATCCCAACCAGCTCTCGGGTGGACAGCGCCAACGCGTCGCTTTAGCTCGCGCCTTAGTGGTCAAACCGCGTATTTTGCTACTTGATGAGCCCCTTTCAGCACTGGATGCCAAAATTCGCAAACACTTGCGCCAGCAGATCCGTGATATTCAAAAAGAGCTCAATCTCACCACCGTATTTGTAACCCATGATCAAGAAGAGGCGATGATTCTCTCTGATCGTATTTTTTTAATGCACCAAGGTGAAATCGTTCAGCAAGGCTCCCCAGAAAGCATTTATACTCAGCCAGCCAATGAGTTTGTGGCCGGTTTTATGGGCCATTACAATTTAGTAGAGGCGGCCACCGCCAAGCAGTTATTTAACATAGACACGGCTTGGAAAGTGGCTATTCGCCCCGAATCCATCTACGTCAAGGAAGCTGGGCGGAGCTATGGTGCCCATGTTTCTGCGCCGCAACATGGCACCATCAAGCATCACCAATTACTGGGTAATGTCATTCGCTACCATGTGGATGTGGGAGGCTGCGAGCTCACGGTCGATTTACTCAATCGTTCGTCAGAGCGATTATTTGCTACTGGCAGTCAGCTAGAATTACTGTTTAACCTTAACGAAATACAACCTGTGAGAGCCTAAATAGATGCCGACACCTCTATACGTTTTTGATATGGACGACACATTGATTGACGGCGACTGCGCAATGATTTGGAGCGAATATTTGGCCGATAAGGGCATAGCGAGCGACCCTGATTTTGTCGCGCAGGATAGACTGATCATGTCACGCTATGCCAGCGGTGAAATGGACATGGAAGATTACCTCGATTTTGCAATGCAACCGTTGCTCACCCTCCCCACAGAGCAAGTCCAGCGCTTGGCGGACGATTGTGTCGCTACACGCATCGTACCTAGGCTATTTCCTCAAGCCAAAGCACTCATTAAACAGTTAACGGACGAGCGTATCCAAATGCTCATTATTTCGGCGTCGGTCAGTTTTTTGGTTAAAGCTGTCGCCCGTAAAATAGACGTTGCAGAGGCGATGGGTATTGATATGGTTATAGAAAACAACCATTACACCACGCATATTTTGGGAACCCCCACCTACCGAGAGGGAAAAGTCACTCGCTTAAATGAATGGCTAGCTGAGCGCCCGCAATACGTGGGTCAAGTGCATTTTTTCACTGACTCGATCAATGATTTACCTTTGTGTCTACACGCCGATTTCACCTATTTGGTCAACCCATGCACGCGTCTCATCCAATACGCGCAGCCCCAACAATGGCCGATATTAAAGTGGGGCTAATCACATCCTCTACTTTTGATGAATCATGTAACTTGAGGCGCTGGCGGTAAACTTCTAGTATGAAGACAATAAGTTAACCGAGCCTCTCGCCATGAGCATGAAACATCGCATTGCCTTTATCTCTCTTTTACTGTCAACTCTCAATGCTTGCTCGCCGGAAAATAGCGCGCAAGCATTGGGCACTTTAGAACGAGACCGCATCACTTTTTCCGCCACCGCCAATGAGATCATTCGCGCGCTTCCTGTCGCGGAAGGCAGCGCAGTGCATGCTGGCGAAGTATTGGTTCGACTGGATACCAGAAATCAGCAGGCGGTGCTGGCCCATGCACTCGCAGAGGCGGCCAAAGCGCAAGCGTATTTGCTCAAACTGAGTAATGGTGAACGCCAAGAAGACACGGCGGCCGCACAAGCCAAAGTCAATCGCGCGCAAGCCAAACTGACAGAGGCGTTGCAAAACTTCAAACGTGTGGAAGAACTGGTTGGTAAAAAGCTCCTCAGCCAATCAGAAAAAGACAGCGCCACCGCCACGCGTGATGCCGCTCGCGCCGAACTCGATTCTGCAAAAGAAGAGTTTGCTAAGCTAACCGCTGGTACTCGCCCTGAAGATATCGAACAAGCCCAAGCGGCGCTGACCGCCGCCAAAGCCGACGTCTCACTGCAACAGCAAAAGCTCGACGAGTTAACCATTGTCGCCACCCGCGATGGAATTTTGGATAACCTCCCATACAACTTGGGTGAGCGCGTTCCAAGCAACGGCATTGTCGCCATCATCCAAGCCAGCCACATCCCTTATGCTCGCGTCTACGTTCCCGCACCACACCGTTTAGCTGTCGTGCCGGGCGCACAATTTCCAGTGCATATCGACGGTATAAAAGAGCCGTTGCAAGGCACAGTGCGTTGGGTGGCAACGGAACCCTCTTTCACGCCTTACTACGCACTGACCGAAAATGAACGCGCCCGCTTAATGTATCTAGCCGAAGTGGATCTGCCCGAATCCGCGCAATCGCTCCCTTCTGGCATTCCAGCGCAAGTCGATTTAGCGAGGCAAAAATAGTGACTGAACTCGCCATTCACGCCCGTAATGTGGTCAAAAAATTTGGTGATTTCACTGCGATTGAAGGCATCAATCTGAGTGTCCCCAAAGGAACCATTTACGGTTTTCTCGGCCCAAATGGTTGTGGCAAATCGACCACAATTCGCGTACTCACGGGTTTATTAAGCCCTACCTCCGGCAGTGTTGATGTGCTGGGGTTAGCGATCCCAAAACAATCCGAGCAATTGCGCCTAAAAATTGGTTATATGACGCAAAAATTTTCGTTATACGATGATTTGACCGTAGAGGAAAACCTACAATTTATTGGGCAAATTTTTGGTATGCCGCGCAAAGCATTGGCACAACGGCTCAATGAACAGTTGTGCACTTATGGGCTTGATCAGCGCCGAAAACAACGCGTAAGTGGGATGAGTGGCGGCCAAAAGCAGCGCTTGTCACTAGCAGCCGCCACGATGCATAAACCTGAACTGCTGTTTTTGGATGAACCAACGTCGGCGGTCGATCCTGAAAATAGACGGGAATTTTGGGAACAATTGTTCGATCTTTCAGACCAAGGCACCACCATTTTGATCACCACTCACTACATGGATGAAGCGGAACGCTGCCACCGTTTAGCCATCATGGAATCGGGTTTAATCCGTGCAGATGGTGAGCCAGAAACCTTAATGAACACGATGGGCGTCAACATTGTCGAAGTCCGATCCCATAATTTGCGCCAATTAAAAGAAAAAGTCATGGCTCGGGCGGAGGTTCGCTCTGCTGCGCAACTTGGCATCCGCTTGCGGATCCTTATTCATCAACAAATCACACAACCTATCGCGTGGCTAAAAACAACCTTCCCTGAACTGGCTGAAGCTGAGATGAATCTAGCTCGCCCAAGTTTGGAAGATGTCTTTGTCACTGTGACTGGCAAGGGGCGTCAATGAAAGCACTGTTTCGAATGAAAGCGGTGATGGTGAAAGAGATACGCCAACTCTCGCGAGACAGAATTACGTTTGGCATGGTAGTGATGATCCCACTGATCCAGCTGTTGCTATTTGGCTTTGCCATCAATACTGACGTACGCAATATTCCGATCGCCATCGTTGATCAAAGTGAAAGTACCCTCGGACGGTTAATTGTAGAGTCAGTCAAAGCCACACAGGTTGTGAGCGTCAAACACACTTTTGCCACAGCAGAGCAAGCTGAACATGCAATTGAACAAGGTAACGTGAGAGCAGCGCTGATCCTGCCAAAAGATCTCACCCAGCGCGCGGTGCAAAATCGCGTGTTAGGCCAGTGGATTGTTGATGGCTCCGATACGATGATCAGTGCCTCCATTTTAGGTCTGCAATCCATGCCGCTGACCGATTTTGATTTTGACATTCGTCCAGCTACCGTCAAAACCTTTGAAGTCACGCTGTTTTATAACCCCACTCGCCGCTCTGCGGTTAATATCGTGCCCGGTTTATTGGGGGTCATTTTAACCATGACGATGATCCTCTTCACCAGTGCCGCGATTGTGCGAGAAAAAGAGCGCGGCAATTTAGAACTGCTGATCACAACGCCAATTCACTCTATTGAGCTTATGGTCGCCAAAATTGTGCCCTATATTTTTGTCGGATTAATTCAGGTCTTCATCATCTTGGGCTTAGGGCATTTTATTTTTGACGTGCCCATTAATGGTGCGATCAGCCAAATTCTCTTCGGTACTTTGCTGTTTATCGCCGCCAGTTTGACCTTAGGTTTGGTGATTTCAACCATTGCTTCCACTCAACTGCAAGCCATGCAAATGACTGTTTTTATTTTACTGCCTTCGATTTTACTTTCTGGATTTATGTTTCCCTACGAAGGCATGCCAGTCGCAGCGCAGTGGATTTCTGAAGCGTTGCCCGCGACCCACTTTATGCGCATGATCCGCGGGATTGTGTTGCGCGGTGCTAACCTCATGGATCTATGGCGAGATGCATTATGGATGTTAAGCTTTACCGTCGGTGGGATTATCGTCGCGTCGTTGAGATTTAAGAAATCCCTTGATTAACGCCATTCACATTTGAAGGCTAATTTTTAAGCCAAAAGAAGGAAACTAACATGTTAAAGTCACTGATGACCAAAGCGTTATTGTGTGTAGGCCTGATCTCCAATACCTCAGATGCATTGGCATCAGAGCGCTCAACGATAGCATGGCAATGGATTGAAAATGGCGCGCTTTTAGTCGATGTTCGAACCGCAGCAGAATTCGCAGCGGGCCATATTGAAGGTGCGTTAAACTACCCACTTGATACTGTTAGCAGTGCTTTTTCTCACATCGATAAACAACAACCGATTGTGGTTTACTGCCGCAGCGGCAATCGATCGGGCCAAGCCATGGCCTATTTACTCGAGCAAGGGTTTACTCAAGTACATAACGGCGGCGGTTTAGAGGAAATGATCATTCATCCTTCGGCAATAAAGCCGCTCAATTGATGTTAACCTACTTACATTCACGTTATCGCTCTGTTTGTTTTTAATTGGCTCTCAAAGCGCAACAGAAAGACAGCGCTTGTTATTCGGCAACAATGATCGATTTTTTGATTGGAACGTAGAAGATGTTCGGTAACCAATCTCAACGGTATACAGCATGCAAACGTACAAAACCTTACGCTTGATCCTAGGCGATCAGCTCAATATCAAGCACTCTTGGTTTAACAAAACGGATGATTCCGTACTGTACGTGATAGCTGAACTTAAACAAGAAACAGGCTATGTAAAACATCACATTCAAAAAATCTGCGCCTTTTTTGCCGCGATGGAAGCTTTTGCCGAATTATTGCAAAGTGAGGGACACCAGGTTCTCTACTTGACCCTTGATGAAACTGCCGATTATTTGCAGCTACCATCATTGATTAGTGATCTGTGTCATCAGATCAACGCAGAATACTTTCACTATCAGCGACCTGACGAATACCGAGTTTGGCAACAGTTGCAGGAGTTAAACCTCTCTCATGCACAAGTGACTTGTTTTGATACTGAACACTTTTTATTGCCTTTTGACGAGATCACTCAGCATTTTAACACCGACAAAACCACTATTATGGAGCCGTTTTATCGCAAAATGCGTAAGCGATTCGGTATTCTTCTGCAAGATGATCATCAAACGCCTTTGGGTGGGCGTTGGAATTTTGATCACCAAAATCGCAATAAGCTCAGCGTGCAAGACATAGAAAACCTACCCAAACCACTTAGCTTTCAAAACAATGTCAGTGCAATTTATAACCGTTTACAGCATCATAATATTCACGTTTTCGGCCTGTATACTCCTTCATTGTTATGGCCGATTAACCGCTCACAAGCACTGTCATTATTGGCCCACTTTTGTCAGTACGGCTTGCCGCTGTTTGGTCGCTTTCAAGATGCAATGACGGCAAAGAGCCCACATCGTTGGAGTCTCTACCATAGCCGGCTCTCTTTTGCACTCAACTGCAAACTGCTATCGCCTACAGAAGTCATTCAAAGTGCACTCATGCGATTTGAGAATGACAATACGATGGATTTAGCACAAATCGAAGGATTCATTAGGCAAATTTTGGGCTGGCGTGAGTACATTCGAGGCATTTATTGGGCGAACATGCCCCAATACGCCAAGCACAACGCCCTTGACGCTCAACGACCTCTTCCTCACTATTATTGGACAGGGGATACTCGTATGCATTGTGTTAAACAAGCCGTAACTCAATCACTGGAATTTTCCTACGCACATCATATCCAACGTTTGATGATCACGGGTAATTTTGCACTCCTATCAGGTTGCGAGCCGGATGAGGTGGATGACTGGTACTTAGGTATTTATATTGATGCATTGCAATGGGTAGAAATGCCCAATACCCGAGGTATGGCTCTGTTTGCTGATGGGGGAATTGTTGCTACCAAGCCTTATGCCGCAAGCGGCTCTTACATCAATAAAATGAGTGATTACTGCAAAGATTGTCACTACCAAGTAAAGAGCCGTAGTGGTCTAAATTCATGTCCATTCAATAGTTTATATTGGCAGTTCATGCTCACTCATCGTGAACGGTTAGCCAAAAATCCAAGGATAGGCATGATTTATAAAAATTGGGATAACACTGAAAACGCCACTCAACAAGCAATCTTAGATCAAGCTCAATACTATCTACACTATATTGAAGAGCTGTAGCTCGTCGGCTTACTGGTCACGTTTTTATTTATGCAATTTGGTGAGCACGCTGCAAGTAACTATAATCATGCTATTCGATTAAATATCAGTGAGTGATTATGCAACAACAGCAAGTCCATATGGACCAACGTATTTGCCAGCAATGCTCAGAAAAACAAAACTTGCCTTTTGACTTCACCATGGCTTTCCAACCCATAGTGAACGTTGCAGATAACACCATCTTTGGCTACGAAGCACTCGTACGAGGTCTGAATAATGAATCGGCTTACTCCATCATTGAACAAGTCAGTGATGACAACCGATACCGCTTTGACCAACTTTGTCGAATCAAAGCGATTAAACTCGCGGCTAAACTAAAACTGTCAGGTATTTTGAGCATTAATTTTTTACCTAATGCCGTTTACCAACCAGAACGTTGTATCCGCACCACATTAGAGGCAGCAAAGCAGTTCGGTTTCCCGACAGAACGGATCATGTTTGAATTTACTGAGGTGGAAAAAATCGTAGACACAGCGCACATAAAACGGATCGTCGCTTATTACTCCAACCTAGGATTTACTACCGCGATTGATGATTTCGGTGCAGGCTACGCCGGGCTTGGGCTATTGGTTAACTTCCAAACTAAAATAGTAAAATTAGATATGTCACTGCTGCGTAATATCGATCAAGACATCACGAAGCAAGCAATCGTCCGTCATACTGCCGCAATGCTCATTGAGCTAGGGATTTGTCCACTCGCTGAAGGTATTGAAACTCAACAAGAAATGTTATGGCTAAAACGACTCGGCATTGAACTCATGCAAGGCTACTATTTTGCGAAACCTGAGTTTGAAACGTTGCCTACAGTGACGTTTTGAACCATAACATCAGCCTCTAATTTTGTGGAGCTATCAAACCACGAAATGCTTGGGCATAAGTTTCAACTTTTCAATACGGCCCGACATGGCTGTTTCCACCTCGGCTAACCACTCATAACGTTTAGTGTATAGACGGCGTTTATTGCGATTTAGCGTCTCAACACCTTTACGGTTTGGCGTGGTTGGCAAACGGTACAAATATTTACTCATTTTCTCTGCTTCGTACTCTGTCCACAGTTCATCGTAATCAAAGCTTACTGATTTGCGCTTTGAGCCAATATAACGCAACGCTTGATACATATGGCCGCGGTTAGAAATCGCATACAGGTTCTCAACCCCTAAAATACGCGCTAGCGTCATGATCATTTCAACCATCAGTGCTTTGGTTCTTAAACCGTGAGTCGTGCGCGTCAAATCTTTAATGATTTGATTACGATCGGTCACACCACTGCTTGGACCTTGTAGTGAACCAATGTAAATACTGCGCCCTTGATCAGAAACATTGAAACTGATCGAGTAAATTTTCTGCCCTTTTTCATCCGTCAGTTGCAGCCCCAACGAGCCTTCTCTTATCTCTCCACTGCACAGGCTTAATGAATAACTCGCCCCATTTTTGTCGTAAAAATCAAAAATAGAGAAGCCTGATTCTGAGAAAAACTTCGCAGCATTAAAGCCAAACTGTTCAACTAAGTAGATAAAATGTTGATTAATGTGCCATGTACGCTCTTTGGCAGACCAATTGACGCAGAGATAAGGTTTTAATGGTTTTTCCAAAAACTGTGGGCATTGCTTCAATACCTCCGCTAACTCGGAGCACGAAAACAGCCTCAGCATACTTTTTAGAGCATAGGCATTGGTCACGCCCCATAAACAAAAACGGATATTCTTCCTGATTTTAGACCAGCCTTTGGTATTGGGGTAAATCGTTTCGGAGAGTTCAGACAGGCTAAACAGGTAGTCGAGTTTATTTTCAATTATCATAGTATGGACCAGAATTTCAACAGCTAGGACAGCCTCAAACATTGGGGAGTCGCTCATTGAAAATAATGTACAGTGTTTCATTGAGGGGTACTGTCCTGAGTTTGTATGAAAATGTCAGCCTTCGTCATTAGCTATTTACTTAGCGCGCTAACTAAATTATATTACTTAGCACGCTAAGTAATATGTGACTCGTTATGATTGAAAACACGCACACCCTGAAAGAATTATCACTCGCTGAGCAGTTTGCTCGTCTCTCACGCTTATGGAAAATGGTGGCGGACCGAGAACTCTCACCCTTGGGCCTTACCCATCCTCGTTGGACCGCATTGTGGAAATTACAGCGTCTCGGTGACAACGTCAGTCAAAAAACCTTAGCCGAAGCGTTAGAAATAGAACTGGCTTCTTTAATGCGAACTTTAAAGCAGCTCGAAGAACAATCGCTGATCGAACGTCACTGCTGTCACAACGATAAGCGTGCTCGAATCGTCAGTTTGACGAGTAACGGGCGTGCTCTTATCAAGCAGATGGAAACCCGTATTTTGCAAGTTCGCCAAAACTTACTGGGTAATATTGACGATCAACAATTGCACCAACTGACTCTTACGCTCGAACAAATCTCACACAACGCTCTAGATACGCTCAGCAAACCGATAGCAACACCTTCAAAGGAACAATAATTACTTATGACACCTGATCAAAAATTTGCACTTTGGATCAAATATTCCATCGTCGCTTTTGTGGCGCTCTTTGCCTATTTTTTGGTGGCCGATTTGGCTATGCCTTTAACACCGCAAGCCATGGCAACGCGGACTGTGACCAAAATATCTCCCCGAGTTAATGGTCAAATCAGTGATGTTTTTGTCACTAATAATCAAATCGTACACAAGGGTGAAGTACTTTTCACCATCGACCCACAACCCTATCAACTGGCGGTAGAGCAGGCCCAACTCAATTATGAACGTGCGGTACAAGGTAATGCTCAATTGGATGCATCGATTGCAGCCGCAGAAGCTAATGTCACGGCAAGCCGTATCGTTGCCGATCAAAAGTTGCGCGAAGCTAACCGATTAAACACTCTGTTTGCACGCAATGGGACTTCTCAGCAACTTAAAGACGATGCACAAAGTGGCGCTACCGCCGCGAAAGCCAATTTGGTTGCAGCGCAAGCTCACCTGCAAGAATTGCACGTCAGTCGAGGTAATAGTGACGAGAGTAACGTCAGCATTCGCGCCGCTTTGAACCAATTGGCGCAAGCCAAGCTAAACCTTGCCTACACACAAACGCTAGCAGAGCAAGATGGTGTCATTACCAACTTACAGCTTGAAACGGGCACCTACGCCGCAGCAGGTATGCCGTTAGTTGCATTGGTGGCGACGGATGTAGACGTGATTGCTGATTTTAGAGAAAAAAGCTTACGCCATTTCCCAGACAATAGCCGCGCCCTAGTTGCTTTTGATAGCAAACCCGGCGAAGTCTTTACCGCGCGTATTCGTAGCCTGGATGCTGGGGTAAGCACTGGTCAGTTTGATGCGAATGGGCGTTTAGCCACTCCAACAGAATCTAATCGCTGGGTGCGTGATGCACAACGCATGCGTGTGCACCTTTCGCTCGATGAAACGATGTCAACATTGCCTTCCGGTGCTCGTGCGACGGTACAGTTGCTACCAGAAAGTGGCCCGTTTGCTTGGCTGGCAAAAATGCAAATTCAGTTTCTGAGCACTCTGCACTACGTCTATTAAGCGGAGTAAAAAATGCGACTTTGGGATCATCCATTATCTGAAAATGACTTTCGCCAATGCGTCAGAATAGCAACAGGTGCGACACTTGGTTTTACCTTTTGTAAACTACTGGGTTGGAACTACGGGGTATTTTTTACCGTAACGCCGATGCTGTTACTGGGCATGGTGCCCGTCATGAATGCGCACGCCGCAAAGCAACTGCTCGCTTCCGCCGTCGTTTGTGGCTTAGAAGTAGCCATTCTCGGGGGGCTGTTTGGCGCTCATCCGGCACTGATGACGATGATGGCTTTCGTATTGTTTCTCTACAAATTTGCTTGTATGTCGAAAGGCAGCTTATTCTTGTTTGGAGCGAACAGCGTATTGAGCTTGAGCATCATGCTGCACTTTGCAAGCTACCCCACAACTGATCTTAACGATCTGATTACCAGCAACTTTATCGCGAATTTGCTTTCGGTAATGGTCGCTTATCTGGTGACATTCTGTATTCCCGACGTACAGAAAAGGCAACCTCCCGCTCATGCAAGCGTGCCCAAAGAGTCACATCGTATGCGTCATGAAGCGCTCATGGGCGCAACCATTGCCACACTCTCTTTCGTTGTGTTTCAAATATTCGATCTGCAAGATTCAATGTCCGCGCAAGCCACAACCTTGTTACTACTTTTCCCGATGCATTGGAACGGAGCACTAGGCTACGCACGCAAACGCGCGATGGGTACTCTGCTTGGTGTCACTTTCGGTATTGCGGTCCAACTGCTGCTCTACGATTGGTCAGGTCAGCTTTTATTTGTTATTCCGCTGCTGTGGATAGGTGCGATGCTCTTTAGCTACTGGCATGTAAAAGAATCCAGCGGTTCAGGGGTCGGCTTTGGCTCATTGACTACCTTGGGGATCTTGTTTGGTCAATATTTGACGCCGGGCAATGATTTAATTTTCAGTGCCCTGTACCGAGTCGGCAGTATTTTGTTTGCTATTGTCGCCACATTACTTACAACCTATGTGATCCATCGATTGCTGAATCAATTCAAAGCCACCCAATTTGGCCAGTAATTAAAAACCCTGCACATAGGTGCAGGGTCAACATCACAGCAAACCTTTATTCAAAGGATAAGCGTGCCGAATTTAATACACCCGTTAAACCTTGATAGTGATCCGCCACGACTAAACGCCACTGGCCTTGCACGTTCATTTGTTGCATTCCGCTGAGTGTAAAGCGAACACGATAAGCCGTGTTGCGATCATACTGGTTATACGATTTTAAGTTCCAATAGCCACCATCAGGTGCATACAACTTGACTGAAACATCACCCACAAATGGGTGTTCAATATCAAGTTGAATAGTGGCCGTTTCCGCATTTCCTTGATAAGTGACATTAATCGGGAGTGCTAACTCTCCTTGTGCATGATCGGGAATGGCAAAAGGCCCTTGTAAATCATAGATGGCTTGTTGGGGTGAAGTCGGCTCAGTGGGTGACGTTCCTCCGTCATTACTCCCATCTGGACGTGCATAAATCGCCGCAATGTGTGGCGCGCTCAGGCCAATCGCTCGCACCGAGTTCGCGTAGTCAGTGACACCACATGCTTGACCTTTACACACTTTGCTTGGGTTAGAGAATGTGTAAGAACGGCTATGAATACCAAATAAGAAACCATAGGCCATGGTCGTCGCAAATTGGCCTTGAACCCCATAACCATACGCATCTTGCTCTGTACCATTTGAAAGATGGGGTTCGCCATTGTACTGTTCATGAGCATGGTTCAAACCCAAATTGTGGCCTAATTCATGAATAAACGTATCATCGCCACACTCATTCAAATAGCTATGACTGTACATTCTAGATTGCGCATAACGCGCACTATTGTTCCAATACGCGGCAGGGATTATCCATGCTAGACCACAGCTCAGCATGTAAGTACCATTGCCTTTATCTTCATAATCAGGAGAATTTTTAATATCCAGATTACGAAACAGCGCCACCATATCCGCGCCAACCTGCTTACGATATTGCTCAATATCGGCAAACGCCGGATCTTGTTTATTGCCGGGAGTAGTCGCATCAAGCGCCTGCTCTTGCGATTTTTTCAGCCCTCTTTGCGTATCGTATTTTACTTCTTTCGTGCCAATTAAGTTGACTTTGATGTCCAGACCACTTTGACGCAGAATTTCATTTCCCACGTTAAATCGGTGCTGGATTTGAGCCACGTGATCTTGCTGAAACCACTCAGCCGTGCCGGGTGTATAAACACCTAGAATATCAATTTCAGTGGTTGCACTACTCGGTAACGCATGTGTTGCTAACACCACGGCTAATGCCAATGACGCTATTTTCATAGAAAACTCCTACATTATTTATTTTATTAACACACAAAGCCGTGCGTTTTAGGTATCAATGGCTGGTCGAGGTTTCGTCATAGCCATGATTGGGTGGCACTCGGTAAACCCACGCTTCACTGCCGATGCCTTCAAGCTTGACTTGACCACTAGGGTGGCCAATAAAACCGAGCATTGCCGTTTTACCGAATGTAAATGTGGCCGGGTAAACTTCCCCATCGAGTTCAAACTGCCCAGACCAAGTCCGGACGCCTTCATTCTGAATTTCTGATGAAGTGACTTGGATATTGACTGGCTGGTTATCAGGCATAGTGACCGTGACAGCATCGCCCGTTGCCAGAACTCGGAATTGTTCAATATTTTCGATTTCGATCGCTTTGATTTCCGTCACTGCATCACTTTTCGGCCTAATGGCTTGCAACGCTGGGCTTGGGTTGATGTCGTGCCATACTTCATCAACGGTTTGCGCCGCAAGCATGCGCTCTTCAGTGATAGGCTCTGAATTCAGAGCAGAACGAGCATCTCCAGCGCTCGATGCATCTTCTCGTGGTGGCTTCATCAGCTGACGCTCATCAGCAACTGTTGCGGCTTTAAAATCAGTATCCTCGTTATTATTCGGTGCTTTTTGAGCAGGCACTAATGTTAATGAACTATGGCTAATGTAATATTTACCAACAATGAGACCGAATATTACCAATAACAAAATGGTCATTATCTTAACTTTCAAACTTTATATCTCCGACAATTAGACGTGGCATATATATAGATACATAAGATGTATGAATACAATTAAATAACGTGATCTTAAGTCAATAAAGTTAAGGTTAAATATAATCAAACTTTATAGATTTGAATGATGATCTAATTTTCAAAAAAATGAATGCAATGCGCTAAATAAAATATCAAGCCAAAAGAAAAACAATAA
>NZ_CAWPDB010000160.1:0-65931 GCF_963886625.1 Vibrio sp. V23_P3S9T160 | reverse complement strand
GCTTTATTCTCACAATATTGTTATATTATAACAATTATCATTTTACTACTGTATTGGTTTGATGTTTACCCGTCTACGTTACCCCCATTACCGAGCTCAAAGCATTGCATTATGTGCCATGCTGCTGATGCTATGGTTGAATGTCGCTTATGTAGATCATCACCTCGATACTAATCCTGCGCATCACGCGCAGCATCATTGCCAACTTTTTTCTGGCTTTCAAAATGGTCTAAGCAGTGCGCTGCCTATCCTTCCTGCCGTTAGTGGCTGCGAAATTCGATCATCAGTAGAGAAAACTCAGCGTCGCCCCTCAGTTCATTACGCTTATCTTGCTCGCTCACCTCCTCACTTTTAGACGTCTTATCTAGTTATTTATGATTTGTTACCCAAAGCCAAAGCGCTAAGGGCTATTTTGATGTTTAAAAGGAATCACCCAATGTTTATCCAACGTAAACTCGCTCTCTCTATCGGCCTAATTTTAAGCATGCCAGCACTGGCAAATGAAGAGTTTCGCCAACATGAGGCTCATGTACATGGCCACGTCGAGTTCAATATTGCTCAAGATGGGCAAGATTTACTGATTGAAATCACCGCCCCCGGCGCTGATGTAGTCGGCTTTGAACATGCACCACAAAATGATGAACAACAACAGCGCTTAAATAAAGTCCTTGAGCAGTTCAGCCACGCCGATGGCATTTTCCAACTGCCCGCTCCGGCCAAGTGTCATTTAGAAGAAAGTCGTATCGCGCATACGTTAAATGGTGAGCACCACGACCACGACCACGACCACGACCACGACCACGACCACGACCACGACCACGACCACGACCACGACCACGACCACGACCATCATGAAAAACATGATGATAAACATCAAGATAAAGATGCTCAACACGCACACCATGACCATAAAAAAGATGTGCATGATGAAGGCGAGCATAGTGGTCACGGTGAATTCACGATTCAGTACCAATATCACTGCGATAACATGCCGCAATTGCAGTACCTCGACACGCAATGGTTTAACTTGTTCCCAAATACCCAAACAATCTCTGCCAATGTACTGACAGACAAAGCACAATCTGCCTCTGAGTTGAAAACAAACAGCACTCGCATTACGTTTTAAGGCGTATAAGCAACAACCTAGAGTAAGCACACACTTACTCTAGGTTCATTGTCGTTAAAGGAATTCACAATGAGTGATTTGCATATTCTATCGCTGACGTCTGTCATTGAATTGAAAGAGGTCGAATTTCGTTGGCCGAATAGCTCACAACCAGCCTTATCTATCAAGGATCTTTGTGTAAAACGTGGAGAGCACCTTTTTATTAAAGGGCCAAGTGGTTGTGGCAAATCGACCTTGCTGAGCTTACTGACTGGGATCAACCAAGCACAACGAGGGGAGGTCTCTATTTTAGGCACCAACCTGTCGACGTTAACTTCCCGTCAACGGGATCGTTTTCGAGCCGATCACATTGGCTACATTTTCCAACAATTTAATTTATTGCCTTATCTCTCAGTGATTGAAAACGTTACGCTACCTTGCCATTTTTCCAGCACTCGCAAGCAGAATGTGGCAGGCGATCTGATTGAGAAAGCAAAACAGTTACTCACTCGCCTACATCTTGCATCTGAACTACTGACTAAACCGGTTATCGAACTGAGTATTGGCCAGCAGCAGCGTGTCGCGGCGGCGAGAGCACTGATTGGCGAACCCAAGCTGATCATCGCCGATGAGCCAACCTCGGCGCTGGATCACGACAATCGACTCGCGTTTATCGAACTGTTATTGGAAGAGGCGAATCGGGCAGGTTCAACACTGGTGTTTGTGAGCCACGATCCCACCTTAGAAGCTTTATTTGACCGCGCAGTTTACCTCCCTCAATTGAATCAGGCAGGAGTGACAGCATGAATGTAATTACCAATCTGGCGTGGAAAAGCGTACTTAACCGCAAAACCACAGCGCTACTCTCCATTCTGACGGTTGCCATTTCAGTCATTCTGTTAATGGGGGTTGAACGCATTCGAACTCAAGCCAAAGAGAGCTTTGCCAACACCATTTCAGGGACGGATCTAATCGTCGGTGGCCGCTCTGGACAAGTCAACTTGCTGCTCTATTCGGTATTTAGAATTGGTAATGCCACCAATAATATCGACTGGAAAAGCTACCAAGCCTTCAGTGAGCATCGCAGCGTCAAGTGGGCGATCCCCATTTCCTTGGGTGACTCACACCAAGGGTTTCGCGTTATGGGCACCAATCACCATTATTTCGAGCATTTCAAATATGGAAGTAAGCAACCACTCACCTTCTCTCAAGGCACTGAGTTTCATGGTTTATTTGAAACGGTATTGGGTTCAGATGTCGCCGAAACCTTAGGTTACCATATTGGCAGTGACATCATTATTGCGCATGGGATAAGCGATGTGGGTTTTAGCCGCCACGACAACCTCCCTTTCAAAGTAGTGGGCATTTTAGCGCCAACGGGAACGCCCGTAGACAAAACAGTGCATGTATCATTAGAAGCGATTGAAGCCATTCACGTGGGTTGGGAATCGGGTGCACATTTAGGCAATTCGCCATCCAAAGAGCAACTTGAACAACACAACTTCCAACCCAAGCAGATCACCGCCATGTTGATCGGTTTAAAATCGAGAATTCAAACCTTTGCACTACAACGTGAAATCAATAACTATCGCCAAGAACCTTTGAGCGCCATTATGCCCGGCGTCGCTCTGCAAGAACTGTGGGGTATGATGTCGATAGCAGAACAAGCTTTAATGGCGGTGTCGGTATTTGTGGTGGCGGCAGGGTTACTTGGTATGCTCAGCAGCTTACTGACAAGCTTGCAGGAAAGACGCCGTGAAATGGCGATTCTGCGCGCCATGGGCGCACAACCTAAACATATTTTTGCTCTGCTTATCAGCGAAGCGACGACGCTGACCTTCATTGGCATCTGCGTTGGATTAGCGGGGTTATATTCACTGCTCGCACTGGCGCAACCTTTTATTGCGCAGCATTATGGCATTCAAATCACACTCAGCACCTTAAGCGGCTATGAGTGGCAATTATTAGCTTATGTACAGCTGGCTGGCATTATTATTGGTGTTATCCCGGCTCTACGCGCCTATAGACAATCACTTAGCGATGGAATGACCATTCGAATTTAGGACTTAACGATGAAAAAACTACTGCTTATCAGCACGCTGCTGCTATCAAGCTTGTTACCGATGTACGCACAGAGTAATGAACAAGTACTGACGCTCGATTGGATCGATCTGATCCCGGAGAACGAACGTAACCAATTCAACGCCGATGGCATGCCAGCATTGAACCATGATGGCGAAATGACGGCTGCACAATCAAAAATCGGCGGGGTTAGAAAAGAGCTCAATGGCAGCGTGGTCAAAATACCCGGCTTTGTGATCCCACTGGAAGGTGACGCCAATAACGTTACTGAGTTTCTACTGGTGCCCTACTTTGGCGCATGCATTCACGTGCCGCCACCGCCACCAAATCAAATTATTTATGTGAAATATCCGCAAGGTGCTCCAATCCAGCAGCTCTGGGATGTAATTTATCTGATTGGGACACTGAAAACCGAAAGTGTTAGCCACGATCTGGCCGAAACAGCGTATGTGATCGAAGGCACTGCGATCGAAGAATACGACGACATGTAGTTAACAAAGTAGCAACCTATTGATTCATCTAAACTAAACGATATATTTAGATAAATACGCTAGCAAAGCGACATATATCAACAATAGTAAAGTAATCGATAGGTGCTTTTTCAGTCTATTTTCTTTCCAACACTTCATAAGCGCCCCATAAATTCCGATAACAATTTTAACAAGTTATTATCATTAGGGATAGCGCAAATTTATGATCTAGAACGAATGTTTTTCCTAGATGGAAAATGCGTTACACGTTACATTTTAATCCATGAATGAAATGGGTGATTGAAGCGGACATAAAATGGCAGATACCAACAACCCTGTAGTGATTGAACATCAAGCCAACTCAGGTCAAAGCCACGAAAAAAAATCGAGCTATATCAAAGACAGTGGTAGTCGCATTTTGAATATTGCTCAATATCACGGCTTAGATGCGCTGCTACAAACGGATCCGCCAGAAAAAACCTCGCTTGATCGCGCCTTATTTAGAGAACAGCAACGTAAAGAGCAGCGACAAAAAAACCTAGAGCAGATCGTCAAACTGGCGCATGTCTCTTGTAAAAATGAGACCGCGGGAGAGCCTGATCAAGATTGGTTACACCGTTTTTTCGATATGGCGCAAGACATCCACAACTCTTCGATGCAGCGACTTTGGGCGCAAGTGCTCAAACGCGAGGTGACCAACCCCGGTTCAACCTCAATGAAAGCACTGCAAGTATTACAAGACATGACACCGAAAGAGGCGCAGATACTCCAAAAAGCCTCAGCGTTAGCCTGCTGTTTTGGTAGCGATAACAGCCGCAAGCTGTTGGTTGGCATTCGTGCTACTAACGGCATTTTTAGTTTAGGAAAACGCATCAACACATTTGTCATCAATATGGGTAGTTTCCAATTACCCTATTCGAGCCTGTTGGTACTGATCGAGCTTGGCTTACTGCATGCCACTGAACTGGAATCTGGAGAAATTGAACTTGAACCGGCACTGCTGTTGACCTATCAAGGCAAGAATCTGTCACTGCAATCGATGAGTAAAGGGGTAAGGCTGCTCTATTACCGTTTCAGTCCCACTGGCAATGAGCTGTGTAAGCTACTGGGTAATAAACCGAATATGCAGTACTACGATCAGATGTTGGCGGTGCTTAGCCAGAAATTCACTGTCCACACCGAAGTTGCCAGCAGCTCTTTTCATCACGCCGTCTAGCCTCAAAAATAAAGGGCTCAAGCTGATGAGCCCTCTTCTACATTAGGCGATAATCGCTCGCACTTGCAGCGCTGTTAGGCAAATTTCCACCAGCTCATCAATGCTTTTTTCGCCAGCCGCAAGATCGATCTCAGGGCTTTGCGGCGACTCATACTCAGAGTCAATGCCCGTAAAATTACTGATTTCACCAGCGCGCGCTTTTTTATACAGCCCCTTCGGGTCGCGCTGCTCGCACACGTCCAACTTGGTATTGACAAACACTTCGATGAACTCACCTTGTGGCAGCATATCGCGCACTAATTGACGCTCAGCACGATGCGGTGAAATGAAGGCTGATAACACGATTAACCCAGCATCGGCCATCAGCTTCGCGAGTTCACCAATACGGCGAATATTTTCTCGCCGATCTTGCTCTGAGAACCCAAGGTCGCTGCACAAGCCGTGGCGTACATTATCCCCATCGAGTAAATAGGTGTGATACCCGAGTTGAGCTAAACGCTGTTCCAACGCACCAGCAATGGTTGATTTTCCCGCCCCTGACAACCCCGTAAACCACAATACTGCTGGCTGTTGTTGTTTTAAATTGGCGCGGAACGACTTATCCACCGTATGCTGATGCCAGACAACATTTTCATCTTTATTGGCCAAATTCGTACTCATTACTCAATCCTTTGTTGCCTCAAACTAGCCAATAGAGGGACGCTGTAAGCGGCAATCCCTCCCACCGAATCACCACAGTTAAGCCTTGAGTAACTGACGAAGATCTTTAGCTTCCCAGTGTGGGAAGTGCTTGCGGATCAAGGTATTCAATTCAACTTCAAACGCAGAATGGACACTTTGAGCATGAGCGATGTTTTGCAAACTATCTCGCACCAAGCCCGCCCCCACCGTCACATTCGTCAGGCGATCGATGATGATAAAACCACCAGTATTGGCACTGTCTAAGTATTTATCCAGCGCGATCGACTCTGTTAGCGACCATTCACACAAGCCAATGCCATTGAGCGGCAACTCTTCACTGTGATAAGTCGATAAATTATTAATATCGTACTGGTGACGTACTGCTTGCAACTGGCCGACGGTTTTCTTACCTGCAATTTTGATGTTGTATTCACGCCCGGCTTTGAGTGGTTGTTCTGTCATCCAGACCACATCGGCTAATAGATGGTTAGTTGATTCAACCTGCGCTCCTTGCAGCACAATAAGATCACCACGGCTGATGTCAATTTCATCGCTGAGCGTTAACGTCACCGCTTGGCCTGCTTGCGCTTGCGGCAAATCTCCATCGAAAGTAACAATACGTGCCACGGTGGATGTTTTTCCAGACGGAAGTGCA
Source organism: Vibrio sp. V23_P3S9T160 (assembly GCF_963886625.1). Classification (NCBI taxonomy): domain Bacteria; kingdom Pseudomonadati; phylum Pseudomonadota; class Gammaproteobacteria; order Vibrionales; family Vibrionaceae; genus Vibrio; species Vibrio sp. V23_P3S9T160. The sequence continues at coordinate 59,722 of NZ_CAWPDB010000160.1, read as the reverse complement.
GTGATTGCATCTCCAACGCTGATACTGCCTGCTGCAATCGTGCCTGCAAAACCGCGAAAATCGAGATTCGGTCGGTTCACATACTGCACTGGAAAACGAAACTCACCGGCTCCTTTTTGCTGATCAACGTCCACTGTTTCAAGCAGCTCCAGCAGTGATGGGCCTTGATACCAACGCATATGTTGGCTTGCTTCGACCACGTTGTCCCCTTCCAGAGCAGAAAGCGGGATGATCTGAATATCAGTATCACCTTGCAGATGCTTTGAAAATTCCACGTAGTCTTGACGGATCTGCTCAAAACGATCTTGTGAGTAATCGACCAGATCCATCTTATTCACCGCCACCACAAAATGCTTCAAACCTAACAGATTAGCAATGAATGAGTGGCGACGCGTTTGATCCAAAATGCCTTTACGGGCATCGATCAAAATCACCGCGAGATCGCAAGTGGATGCGCCTGTCGCCATATTGCGCGTGTACTGCTCATGCCCCGGAGTATCGGCAATGATGAATTTGCGTTTTTGAGTAGAGAAATAGCGATACGCCACGTCAATGGTGATCCCTTGCTCACGTTCCGCTTGCAGGCCATCAACTAACAGAGCTAAATCGGGGCGCTCGCCCGTCGTGCCAACACGCTGGCTATCGGAATGGACGGCGGCCAGTTGATCTTCATAAATCTGTTTTGTGTCATGAAGCAAACGACCAATCAAGGTACTTTTTCCATCATCAACTGAGCCACAAGTCAGAAATCTCAGTAACGATTTGTGCTGGTGTTGCGTGAGATAAGCTTCAATACCGATCTCAGAAAGCTGAGCCTGAACTGCACTATTCATAATCTTTCCTTAGAGGCTTAGAAATAACCTTGGCGTTTTTTCAATTCCATCGATCCTGATTGATCGTGGTCGATCGCGCGGCCTTGTCGTTCACTGGAAGTGGCCACCAGCATCTCTTCAATGATGCCCGTTAGCGTATTGGCCTCTGATTCAATTGCGCCAGTAAGTGGATAACAACCTAACGTGCGAAAACGCACACTCTTGTGCTGAACTTCTTCTCCAGGTTGCAGCTTCATCCGCTCGTCATCAACCATGATCAGCATCCCATCGCGTTCGACAACTGGGCGAATGTCCGATAAATACAGCGGTACGATCTCGATGTTTTCCAAATAGATGTATTGCCAAATATCCAATTCAGTCCAGTTCGACAACGGGAAAACACGAATGCTCTCACCTTTATTGATTTGGCCGTTGTAGGTTTTCCATAGCTCCGGACGCTGGTTCTTCGGATCCCACGTGTGGTTCTTGTCACGAAAAGAATAAACACGCTCTTTCGCGCGTGATTTCTCTTCATCACGACGCGCACCACCAAAAGCGGCATCAAAACCATATTGGTTCAACGCTTGTTTTAAACCTTGGGTTTTCATGATGTCGGTATGCTTTGAAGAACCATGCTCAAAAGGGCTGATCCCCATCGCGATCCCTTCTGGGTTTTTGTGTACCAAAAGCTCAAAACCATACTTGTGCGCCATACGATCACGAAATTCGATCATTTCACGAAATTTCCAATCGGTGTCCACATGCAGTAGTGGGAAGGGAATTTTCCCCGGATAAAAAGCCTTGCGCGCTAAATGCAGCATCACCGAAGAGTCTTTACCAATCGAATACATCATTACTGGGTTATCAAATTCAGCGGCCACTTCACGTAAAATATGAATACTTTCGGCTTCGAGCTGTTGTAAATGGGTTAAGCGTTGTTGATCCATCTGCATGCTTCCTTTTCGCTCGCATTGCGAGCCTTGTGCAATGAGAAATTGGTTTGAGTATTGAGTTGGAAATAACTGACTTGCCTTGCAATCAGGCGTAATTCACTTGGTTTTGCTGCGCGGGTTGTTCACCAAACCAATGCAGTTTTTCCGACAGCGCCACCACTTCGCCCACCACAATCAAGGCCGGAGCCTGCGCCCGCGCCGCCAGTTGTGATAAGTCAGTGAGCTGCCCTTTGAAGACTTTTTGCGAACGCTGAGTACCGCGTTCAATAATCGCGATTGGTGTGTTGGCTTGGCGTCCATGTTCAATCAACTGCTGCTGGATATAACTCGACTTCATCAAGCCCATGTAAATGACTAAGGTTTGATTACCACGTGCCAGTGTTGACCAATCCATGTCATCGTTTTCCGCTTTAAGGTGACCGGTGACAAACAGAGCGGATTGCGCATAATCACGATGAGTCAGTGGAATTCCCGCATAGGCCGTTGCGCCTGCCGCCGCTGTAATACCGGGGATCACCTGAAATTTCACCCCCGCATCAAACAGCACTTCCAACTCTTCACCACCGCGGCCAAACATAAACGGATCGCCGCCTTTAATACGCACGACTTTGTAACCTTGCTGCGCAAAATCGATCAGCAATTGATTGGTTTTTTCTTGAGGAACACTGTGGTGTCCAGCGCGCTTACCCACGCAGACTAAGATGGTATCGCTCGGCACCAGCGCCATAATTTCATCAGACACTAGGTAGTCATACAACACCACGTCGGCTTGTTGTAGAAAGCTCAACGCTTTGAGCGTCAGCAGTTCTGGGTCGCCTGGCCCGGCACCGATCAATGCCACTTCGCCGCTGGCCAGTTGACTTTTGACGTACGATGGAGCGCTACTTGCCAAAGCATCATTGTTGACCGCAACTAAGCGCGGCCCTTTGATTGGCAACTGAGAAATGGTTTCCGTCGTACTCATTGTTGTTATCCATAACTTAATTCATGGATGCATTATGGCTGGCTCTTCATATTACCTGAAATTCTAAAATTTCATTTTTTATATCAAAAGCTGATAAGGGAATGGATAATTCCGAATAAGAAGTGATTATCTCTCTGATTAAAAGCCAATCAATGATGAGATCTTGTCGACAGAATGCCGGTGAGTTAACGCGTAACATCACAAATTGATATTCATTGAAATCATCGTTTCATAAGATTTTGTTACATTAGACGAGTTATTTGTTCCCTACCCCTAACTGGAGTACACAATGAAAGTGGCAGTGAAACCTCTCTCCATCGCGATTTTGAGCGGTATGTTAGCAATGGCTGGCCCAGCAATGGCGGACACCATTAAACTGCGTATCGTCGAAACGACCGATATTCACACCAATGTGATGGATTACGATTACTACAAAGACAAGCCATCGAACCAGATTGGTTTATCCCGTGCAGCGACGTTAGTGAAGCAAGCGCGCAGCGAAGTCGAAAACAGCATTTTGGTCGATAACGGTGATTTACTCCAAGGTAGCCCAATGGGTGACTATATGGCCGCCAAAGGCATCAAGGTTGGTGAGGTTCACCCAGTTTACAAAGCGATGAATCAGCTCGGCTACGATGTGGGTAACATTGGTAATCATGAATTTAACTACGGTTTGTCCTTTTTAAAGGAGAGTATTAACGACGCCGCATTCCCGTATGTCAATGCCAACGTCTATGACCAACAAACGGGCAAACACCTCTTCAATCCCTATCTCATTAAAACGCACACGTTCAAAGATACCGATGGCAAAGAGCACCAAATTAAAGTGGGTTACATTGGTTTTGTCCCACCACAAATCATGGTGTGGGATAAGAAAAACCTTGATGGCAAAGTGTTTGCCAAAGACATCAAACAAACAGCCGAGGAGCTGATCCCGCAGATGAAAAAAGAGGGTGCCGATGTGATCGTGGCAATCCCGCACTCTGGTGTCTCAGCTAACCCATATTCCGTTGGTGCAGAAAACTCGGTTTACTACCTCACCCAAGTAGAAGGCATTGACGCGATTGCTTTTGGTCACTCTCACGCGGTATTCCCTAGCCAAGATTTTGCCAAACTGCCAGGAGCAGATGTAACTAAAGGCACCATTAATGGCGTAACCGCTGTCATGCCAGGGCGCTGGGGTAGCCATGTTGGTGTGATGGATCTGACTTTGCAAAGCAAAGATGGCCAATGGTCAGTCGTGAATGGTCAATCCCAAGCTCGCCCAATCTTCGATAAAGCCAATAAGAAATCACTGGCAGCAGCCGATACAGGCATAGTGAAAGCCTTAGAGTCGGACCATAAAGGCACGCGAGATTTCGTGAATCAACCGATTGGCCAAGCGAATGATGTGATGTACAGCTTTTTAGCCTTGGTACAAGATGACCCAACCGTGCAAATCGTTAACCTTGCACAAAAAGATTATGTGGAACGCTTTATTCAAGGCGACCCTGATCTTGATGGTTTGCCGGTGTTATCGGCCGCGGCACCTTTTAAAGTCGGTGGCCGTAAAGATGATCCTGCCGGTTTCACTGAAGTCGAAGCTGGCCAACTGACATTTCGTAACGCAGCGGATCTCTATCTTTACCCTAATACATTAGTCGCGCTGAAAATGACGGGTAAAGAAGTGAAGGAATGGTTGGAATGCAGTGCGGGGCAGTTTAATCAGATTGATCCGCACAGCACTCAACCACAATCCTTGATCAATTGGGCTGATTTCCGCACGTATAACTTTGATGTGATGGATGGGGTGAATTACCAAATCGATGTGACTCAACCCGCCAAATACGATGGTGATTGTAAAGTGGCGCATAAAGATGCTGAGCGCATTGTAGGCTTAACTTATCAAGGTAAACCTATCGATGTAAAACAGACCTTTATTGTCGCCACCAATAACTACCGCGCTTATAGTAATAAATTTGCAGGCACGGGCGCACAATTTGTTGCCTTTGACTCACCCGACGAAAACCGCACGGCCGTCGCCAACTACATTTCGCGCGTGAGTAAAGAAAAAGGTCAAGTTACGCCAAGTGCTGATAACAACTGGTCGTTTGCTCCGATTAAAACCAATACCGCGTTAGATATTCGTTTTGAAACCTCTCCAAGCGAGAAAGCAGCACAGTTCATCAAAGAGAAAGGCCAATACCCAATGACTTTGGTGGAAAACGATGAGGTTGGTTTTGCGGTTTACAAGATTGACCTTACCCAATAAACCCCCACTCAAATCGATTGAAAGAGGCCTATGAGTTAAGGCGCTTTCACCCCACAAACGCAGCCTTTCGCTGCGTTTTTTATTTCCCGCTCGACAACCCTAACTCTGATCTTGATGGTTCTTGACTATCCACGCTTCATTTAAGGCTCGTTACAACCTCTGTTTAATTTTCAAACATTAGTTTGATTAAATTTAATTATAAAAAATCATCAAATATGCAATTTTTCTATTCTTTGGCAGGTCTTTGTCCTCGTAATGAGAATAAAAGCGCAATCAGCGCCTTATTCTATACTTGATCATAATTTGCTAAGGAGGAAGTGTGGGGCTTGCTATCGACATTCAAACCTTTCTAACAGCCGAAAGTCATTCACTGACTTTACTATTCATCGGCGTAATTTTGCTTTCCTATTTGTTAGAGGATGTCGCTATTGTCACCGCCGCCACACTGGCTTTGCAAAATCTCATGCCCCCGGCTTGGCGTTGTTGGCTATTTTTGTCGGCATTGTCAGTGGCGATCTCGGTTTGTATTACTTAGGCCAAGTGGCACAACGCGTTCGTCCGCTTCGTTATCAAGCGCTGACCAATAAACATTTTCGAACCGTCCGTCGCAAACTGCACCATCATACTTTTTTAAATCTGTTTATTATTCGCTTTGTCCCCGGCCTAAGAACGGTGGGCTTTACTTTGAGCGGCTTTTTTTCTATTCCGTTGGCGCTATTTCTGTGCTCCGTACTGACGGCCACAGCACTGTGGACACTGATCGTTTTTTCAACGCTTTATTACCTAGGGAGTCAGGTTTGGCAACAGTCCTCTCCTTATCAATGGATCATTATTCCTATCGCGGTTGGGCTATTAATGCTCACCAATCGTCTTCTCAACAAATCATTTTCTAAAGGATTGTCATGAACGCCAAATTAGAAATGCCTTGCATTGCACATGGCAAAATCAACGCGGGTATGCCGCTTTTAGAGCAAGACACCAAACGCAGCATTTCTCCTTATGAATTTCTGCCCAGTTGGTTTTTCTACACTCCGGTGGTGATTCAAAGCCTGCTGCAAGGGCTGCGTTATGGCAACTGGGGCTTACCCTTAATTGCAAACCCTGGCATCAAGCTCAGCGGCATGGTTGGAGAGTCAAAACACGACATTCTTAATCTAGCCGGCGAATACGCTCAGCAGTGGATATCGCCCTTTATCACCCGAACGAAAAGCCATCAAACCGCTCAGCAGCAAACAGCACAGGCTCTGTCTGCAATGCAACAAGCATCGTTGGATTTCCCTCTTGTCGCTAAACCAGATTTAGGCTGCCGCGGCGTAGGCGTCAAACTGCTGCAAAATGAACAGCAACTGAGTGACTACATCCAATCATTCCCGATTAACGCCCGTTTTTTACTGCAACAAAAAGCGCCGTATCAGGCTGAAGCTGGCGTATTTTATGTGCGCTATCCCGGTGAGGCTCAAGGCAACATTATTTCCATCACACTTAAGTATGCCCCGTTTGTCACTGGGGATGGCATTCACACTTTAAAGCAGTTAATTGAACGCTGCCCACGCGCAGGGCAACTCCCTCACCTCTATTTTCCTCGCCACCTTGAGAAGCTCGATCAGGTTCTTGAAGCAGGGCAGGAGTTTCAACTCGCCTTTGCGGGCAGCCATAGTCGCGGATCGATTTTCCGCAATGGTAACCGTTACATTACTCGCGCTCTCACCAACAAGTTAGATGAGATTTTTAACAACGTTGACGGGTTTCATTATGGGCGGCTCGATATCAAGTTTGCCAATATTCACCAATTGATGGCTGGAGAACAGTTCACGATTTTGGAAATCAATGGCGCAAGCAGTGAAGCCGCTCATATTTGGGATAGAGAAACACCGCTGCGTGAGATCTTCTCAACCTTACTCAGACAGTACCGAATCTTATTCGACATTGGCGCGCAGCAGCGAAAGTTAGGCCATCAAACACCCAAAATGGCTGAACTGCTGAACGCTTGGCGCAAAGAAAAGGCCTTAACCGAACACTACCCAAGCACGGATTAACTTTATCCATAAGAACAATCATAGGGATAGAAATATGTTTGCAATCACCACAAGTTCACAACAAAGCGCATCGCAGCCTAATCATGCCCCCGTGATCCAAGGCGGCATTGAAACACTGGAACAAGCACACCAGTTTCTCGAACAGTTAGAAGATAGGCACTACACCCACTTAGCCACGCCAATTGTCGCCAGTTCAGTGGGGCAACATTTTCGTCATTGGTTGGATCTGTTTCATGCGCTGGCTAACTCAACTAGCACTATTGATTACAACCAACGCCGTCGGGGCCACCTCGTTGAGACGTCCCGCGCTGCGGCCTTGGCCGAAATTGAGTATTTAATTCAATGGTTAACGCAGTGCTCGGCCTCACTCCAAAAATCCGTTACGGTACTTGTTGAAACCTCATTGCAGGAAACGCAAGTGTGCTCTTTATCATCAACATGGGAGCGAGAGTTAAGCTTCGCCACTTTGCATGCACAGCACCATTTTGCGATGGCTAAAGTGGTTGCTCATTTGCTGCATGTAGAAACTGATGCCGCTTTCGGCTTAGCGCCAGCCACGGCCTCCTTCATTCGGGGGCAATAACATGTGCTCAGTTTCTTGGTTACTCGACAAACACGGCTATCATCTGTTTTTTAACCGTGATGAACAAAAAAACCGCCCATTAGCGTTGCCGCCTAAACAATACACGCAAGCTGGTGTTGAAGTGTTGATGCCGATTGATCCTGCCGGTGGAGGCAGTTGGATCAGCCTTAATGAATGCGGTTTGGCTTTGTGCTTGCTCAATAATTACCAAGGTAAAATCCCCCAAGGAGCCGATGCCGAACGCTTAGTGAGCCGCGGTCAATTGCTTAAGCATTTATCCAGTCAAATCAGTGTTGAGAAGGTTATCCAAGCGTTTGCACAGCTCAACCTTCAGCAATTTGCACCATTCACTTTGCTTGCTTTCGACCCTAATTTAACTGATGTACAAGGCAATGTAATGGCTCTGGCGTGGAATGGTGAACAGAGCCAAATCGCGGTGACGCAATCGCCTCTATTTTCATCCAGTGTCGATTTAGAACAGGTGCAACACTACCGCTCGCAGCTCTATCAAGCTTTAATCGCCGAGGAAGATAGTGTGCAACAGCGACTAAAGTTTCACGCCCACCACCATGTCGCCCATCCACATTGGGCACCCTGTATGCATCGTCAAGATGCGCACACCGTTAGCTTTACCTATTTACGCGTCACACAACAGCAGCAGTATATGACCTATATCTCAGGTTCACCTTGCTTACAGCTCAGTGAGACATCACTCCACCAGCAGCGTAATGAGATCGACAAAACCACGCCTTGGGTCGCCAATTTATGAGGAATCAACAATGAAACGTTTACTAGGACTATTACTGCTGTTTGTCAGCAGCGTGAGCCTCGCTGAGGATGAAATTTACACCAGCTTTCTGAGCAATAAAGCGCTGAGTGGCTATGACACCGTCGCCTACTTCACCAAAGGAGAGCCAGTAAAAGGCTCCTCCGATTTTTCGACCCTTTATAAAAATGCTCAGTGGTATTTTTCTTCAAAAGAGAACCTTGAACTGTTTCTGAATAACCCTAACCAATATGCGCCGCAATATGGCGGCTACTGCGCTTGGGCCGTCTCTGAAAAGAACGATTTTGCTCCGGGAGATCCCAATCAATGGGCGATTGTCGACGGCAAGCTCTATCTCAATTACGACAAAAAGATCAAAACATTATGGGATGCCAACCAAGCGGTGCACATCCAACAGGCCGATAAAAATTGGCCCAATTTAATTAAGTAGGAGCTACACCATGACGTTTAAAGCTAGCCAACATCTTCCCTCACTCTTGATTGCGTTTGTTTTTATTCAATCGCTTGTCTTTAAATTTTCCGGCTCTTACGAAACCAACTATATTTTTGGCACCTTAGGTGCGTGGTCTGGCCTCGGTTGGTTTGCTGTGTATGGCGGGTATTTAATCGGAACGGCTGAACTGATAGCCTCTATTTTGCTGTTTAGCCGCTGGCATGGCCTTGGTGCACTGATGAGCGTCGGCATTATGAGTGGTGCGATTTTCTTTCATTTATTTACGCCTCTTGGCATTGTGATGCCAGAGTTTAACCAAGTAGGAGAAGTGGTCGGCAATGATAGCGGCCTGCTATTTGCGATGGCTTGTCTTGTTTGGTTGTGTGCGGCTTTTTTGGTGCGGCGTGATCTCAAAAACGGTGATGGTTTATTGCACCAGTGGCTGAATAAAGGAGTGTAATTATATGCTAGCCAGTCCTTTTCGTTTACCACGACACACTCCATTTGGCGTCGCAGAATCGATTGTTGAATGGGCCTCTGGTCTTGCAACACTGGATAAACTGTATCAGCAGCGTCCTGCCAAACCCTCTTGCTTTGAGTTTATGCGCTACACGCTAGCGGCACTCAATATCGAATATCGCCTTGCTTTAGGCAGCATCGATAACATTCCACAAACAGGCCCAGTGGTGATCGTCGCTAACCACCCGCTGGGCGCAATTGAAGGGGTGATATTAGCCGATTTAATTGGTTCAGTACGCACCGATATTAAAGTGCTGGCGAATCAGTTGCTAAAGCGCCTGCCTGAAATTAGTGAACTCTTTATCGGTGTCGATGTGTTCAATAGCAAAAGTGCTCGCAGCACCAATGCGCAAGCCATTCGAGATGCGAACCTTCATTTGGCTCAAGGTGGCTTATTGATTATCTTCCCCGCTGGTGAGGTATCTACTTACCCCAAAGGATCGCAAACACTGTCGGATATCGAATGGAGTCAATCCGTCGCCAAATTTGTTAAACGCGCCCAAGCCACCACCGTCCCAATCTTTATTAATGGTAAAAATAGCACTCTGTTTTATCAAGCGGGGCGAATTCATCCACTACTGCGAACGGCATTGCTCGGCCGCGAGCTACTGAATAAGCAGGCACACAACATTGAGATTTCCATCGGCAATCCCATCCCCTATTCTGAAGTGAAAGCATTTGAACAGGAACGAGACATTGTTCATTATCTGCGTCTCAATACCTATTTAATGAGTGCAGCACCCACTGCAACGCCATCCTCACCAGAGTTAGTGACATCGCCCCTTCCTATTATTGATGCGCTTATTGTAGAGAAGCTTGAGCAAGATCTCGCCGCGCTGCCAAGCGAAAGCAAGCTCTTAGAGCAAGGTGATTGGATTGTCTATTGCGCCGCAAGCGAGCAGTTACCCCACATACTGCAAGAGATTGGTCGAATTCGTGAAGAGAGTTTTCGCGCCGTAGGTGAAGGAAGCGGCTTAGCTTGTGATCTTGATGAGTATGATCGCCATTACTACCAACTCTTTGTTTGGCACAAGAAAGACCGTCAAATTGTTGGAGCTTATCGATTGGGGTTAGTGGATAAACTGATAGCGAAGCAAGGGTTAGCAGGGCTATATTCCCGTAGCTTATTTCAGTATGATGAAGCCTTCATCAACACACTAGATACCAGTATTGAGCTAGGCCGCTCGGTGGTTTCCTCGAAATACCAGCGCAACCTCAACTCACTGTTAATGCTGTGGAAAGGTATTGCTGCGTTTGTCGCGCGTCATCCACAATATACGCACTTGTTTGGCCCAGTAAGCATTAGCAACGATTACAGCCACACCGCGCGACAATTAATGGCCGCCACACTCTCTATTCATCATTATGATCATGAAAAGGCAACCTTGGTTTCACCTTCCACTCCACTACGGTGCAATGGGAACACATTTTGGCAAACCAACTTGCTCTCCTCTTTGGCAAGCATTTCTCTGCTGTCGAAAGTGTTAGCAAAAATGGAAAATGGCAAGGGCCTTCCTGTATTGCTGCGCCAATATTTAGGGATGAATGGCAAGCTCGTCTGTTTTAATGTCGACCCCGCGTTTAACAATGCGTTAGATGGCTTAATTGTAGTGAACTTGAAACAAGTTCCGCTGCATACACTGGCAAAATACATGGGTAAGGAGCAAGCCAGCGCTTATTTGAATTCGACACCTTTCAGTTCAAAGCCCTCATAAACGCAAAAGCCAGCGAGTTGTTCGCTGGCTTTAATTCTAAATGAAGGGGCTTATTTTAGAAGGCGTGCTCTAAATTGGCGTCCTTTCATCTTACCGCTTTCCATTTTCTTCAGTGCTTTTTTCGCCACCGATTTATGGACTGCAACGTAGCTGCGCATCGGTAACATGTTAATTTTACCGACATATTGACCGTCAATACCGTCGTTACTGGTCAACGCCCCTAGAATATCTCCCGGGCGCACTTTCTGCTTTTTACCGCCATCAATCTGGATAGTGACCATATTGGCTTGATAAGGCGCGTTGTTTAGCGCACTGGCATCAGGCAATTTAGCAGGTTCGATGGGCATATCCATATATTCATCAATCATCGCCACTCGGTGCATTTCACTGTCACTGAAGAAGCTAAAAGCTAAACCTTTACTGCCCGCTCGGCCAGTACGCCCAATGCGGTGCACGTGCACTTCAGGATCACGTGATAACTCAAAGTTAAATACCGCATCTAAGTTATCGACATCAAGGCCACGTGCCGCCACATCGGTTGCAACTAAAATGGAGATACTTTTATTAGCAAACTGCACCAAAGCTTGGTCACGGTCACGCTGCTCTAAATCACCATGCAGTTCCACCACACTAAAGCCCTTGTGATGTAGATCTTCAGCAACACTTTGTACTTCTTTCTTTGTATTACAGAACACCACGGCAGATTCAGGCTGATGGTGTAAAAGCAGCAGTTCTAACGCGCGATCACGCGCCTCTGTACCCTCTACTTTATAAAAATATTGCTGAATGCTGGACGTATCATGGGTGGATTCAACTTTGACCATTTCAGGCTCACGCATAATCCGCTGCGCAATTTGTTTGATTTGATTTGGGAACGTAGCACTAAACAGCAATGTTTGACGGCTGGTTGGCGTTTCATTGATGATCGCATCCAGCGCTTCTTGGAAACCCATTTCGAGCATTCGGTCCGCTTCATCAAGCACTAACGTATTGAGCTCAGAGAGATCGATACGACCTTTGTCTAAATGGTCAAGAATACGCCCCGGAGTACCAACCAAAATATGTGCACCGTGCTCTAACGAACCAATTTGTGGCCCCATTGGCATGCCGCCACACAAGGTGAGCACTTTAATATTATGAATGGCGCGGCCGAGTGTGCGAATATCCGTTGCGACTTGATCGGCTAACTCCCGCGTTGGGCATAGCACCAAAGCTTGAACGCGAAAACGCTTAACGTTGAGGTTAGATAATACGCCTAAACCAAACGCTGCTGTTTTTCCTGAGCCTGTTTTTCCTTGGCCAATCACATCCTTACCCGCCAAAATGGTTGGCAAGCTTAACGCCTGAATCGGCGTCATCTTGGTGTATCCCAAAGTATCGAGGTTAGAAAGAAGTTCTGGTTGTAGATTTACCGTTGAAAAAGAGAGATTACTCAAGAGACCGTCCTTTCGTTAGACGAAAATTAAACGCCTATTATCGTTATTTAACCTCGTGTGGCTAGTGAATCTTTATTTATCATTCATCAAGTTTGTAGCTCACTCTTAACCTTTGTTAATGAATCATGCACTTAAGCTTGATAGAGTAACGACATCCATTTTTAAAGGGGCACTACGATGATTACTTGGCACTGTCTTTCATTCTCACAATTAACCACTCATCAACTTTATGCGCTACTTAAACTGCGCGTCGATGTCTTTGTGGTCGAACAAACCTGTCCTTACCCTGAATTGGATAATAAGGATATTCAGCCGGGTGTTTTTCATTTAATTGGTGAACAGGATCAGCAGATTGTTGCCTGCGCGCGCTTACTCCCTGCGGGGATTAGCTACCCAAGTGTCAGTATTGGTCGCATTGCAACCCAAAAAGAAGCGAGAGGAAATGGCCTTGGACACCAATTAATGCAGCAAGCATTAGCCGAATGCCAGAAGCTGTGGCCCAATCAAGATATTGAAATTGGTGCACAGCACTATCTTGCTAGCTTCTATCAAAGTTATGGTTTTCAACAAACGTCGGCGATGTATCTAGAAGATGATATCCCGCATATCGACATGCAGCTCAGCAAGTAAATAACCCTCTTGATCAAAGCGTGTTATTTACTACGGCCAAATCCGCCATCTGAGCGCCTGAAAAACATCACTGATTGATCGTTTTTCTCAAGTTGCAGGACATCGAGTTGCCCATCAGCCGCGAGTTTGAAGCGAACTAATTGGCCTTGGGTAATTTGGCTGAGCGGTTTGTCACTGCCTTCAATTTTGACTAAGGCATTAAGATCAGACATCGGTAAATCATTTGCCCGAAAAACCTGCGACAAAGTGTCCCCGTTTTTAACCGTGTACTCTCGCCAGAACTCAGATTTACGATCGGTTTGTTGAGGCGTTTTTTGTTCACTCAACCCAACCGTATTAATGCTGATTTCCACACGCTCATTACTTTTCGGTAGAGCGGCCTGCTCTGTTCGCTCAGGAAAAGGAATAATAATGAGCAAACACACTACTGGAACGATCGCTAATAAAGCGCGCTGGTGAAGCTTAGGCAGCGCCAGCCAAACTGTGCGAACACGTAAAATAAGGCCACGCCAATCGAATGCATGCCACTTCTGTTGGATAAACGCTAAATAATCAGTTTGCGGTTTCTTCTTGTGACGACGATTCATCTTAACCCGTCTCCTTTTCTGTCGAGCTACAGTATAAAAACTCAAGAGGGATCAGTATAGAGCCAAGGTGGCGATAACGTAAACGTTGACACAATCTTGAACATTTTTCTTTGGGATCTGCGATTTGTCACAACCTGAAGGTTCAATATTGGATATTTCCCATTAGCATTTCATCCCATGCTTGAAACTGATATCCTTTGGCACTTGTTTATTTACATAAAAAGAGTGACTGTTTATGTCTGAAGTAAAATTTGACACTGTAGAGCAAAAAGCAAGCTACGGTATCGGTCTACAAATGGGCCAACAACTTGCGGGTAGTGGTCTAGAAGGACTTAACGTTGACGCCATCGCCGCAGGTATCGCAACCGCATTAGTAGGCGACATGCCATCAATTGAAATTGATGAAATCAATAATGCACTGCAAGAGTTGCACATGCGTGCAGAATCTCTGCGCCAAGAAGCTGCCAAAGCAGCCGCAGCCGACGGTGAAGTATTCTTAACAGATAACGCACTACGCCCTGAAGTGACCGTGCTTGAATCTGGTCTACAGTACGAAATTCTTACAGAAGGTACGGGGGATATCCCGACATCTGACAAGCAAGTACGTGTTCATTACCACGGTGAATTGACTGACGGTACAGTATTTGATAGCTCTGTATCTCGCGGTCAACCAGCTGAATTCCCAGTAACAGGTGTAATCAAAGGTTGGGTAGAAGCACTACAACTGATGCCTGTGGGTTCAAAATGGAAACTCTATATTCCACAAGATCTTGCCTACGGTGAGCGTGGCGCTGGCGCTGCAATTCCTCCTTTTGCAGCTCTAGTATTTGAAGTAGAGCTACTCGATATTCTATAAATAGAATTGATAGTGAGAAGGTTGGCATTCGCTGACCTTTTTTTATTAGTATTTCTTACTTAGCATCTATCAAAAACGACACTACGCATAATTATCTGGTTAGCCTGTGTTCAAAGATAAAATCTACGCATACAAAAAAGCCGAGTATTACTACTCGGCTTTTTTAATTATACGAACTGATTACTCAGCAGCAGCTTCTACAGCTACTTCTGGGCGATCGACAAGCTCAATGTATGCCATTGGAGCTTTATCACCAGTACGGAAACCGCACTTTAGGATACGTGTGTAGCCGCCTTGGCGAGCTGCAAAACGTGGACCTAGTTCGTTAAATAGTTTTGCCACAACTTCGTTATCACGAGTGCGAGCAAATGCTAGACGACGGTTTGCAACACTGTCAGTCTTAGCTAGTGTAATCAAAGGCTCAACGACGCGACGTAGCTCTTTTGCTTTTGGCAAAGTAGTCTTGATAACTTCATGACGTACTAGAGAGCTAGCCATGTTGCTGAACATCGCTTTGCGATGACTGCTGTTGCGGTTGAGTTGACGACCACTCTTACGATGGCGCATGACCTAATCCTTCTAACTAGTATCGATTAATCTTCAGCGATAGACGCTGGCGGCCAGTTCTCTAGGCGCATGCCCAAAGATAGACCACGTGATGCAAGCACGTCTTTAATCTCTGTAAGAGATTTCTTACCAAGGTTTGGCGTTTTAAGTAGCTCAACCTCAGTGCGCTGTACTAGATCACCGATGTAGTGAATCGCTTCTGCTTTCAAACAGTTAGCAGAGCGAACTGTTAGTTCAAGATCGTCTACAGGACGCAGTAGGATTGGATCGAATTCTGGCTTCTCTTCCTTCTCCTCAGGTACACGTACATCACGAAGATCTACGAACGCATCCAATTGTTCAGCAAGAATAGTTGCTGCACGACGGATTGCTTCCTCAGGTTCTAGAGTACCGTTCGTTTCCATATCGATAACGAGCTTATCTAAATCAGTACGTTGTTCTACGCGAGCGGCTTCCACAGAGTAGGCAATTTTGTCTACTGGGCTGTAAGTAGCATCTACAAGTAGACGACCGATTGGACGCTCATCTTCTTCAGTATGGATACGAGCTGAAGCTGGAACATAACCACGACCACGTTCTACTTTGATACGCATAGCGATCTCAGCGTTGTCATCCGTTAGATGACAAATCACGTGCTCAGGGTTAGTGATCTCTACATCACCATCATGGGTGATGTCACCTGCAACAACAGGGCCCGAGCCTGATTTGTTCAGCGTAATGAACACTTCATCTTTGCCTTCGGCAACGCGAACAGCCAAACCTTTTAGGTTCAGAAGGATCTCAAGGATATCTTCTTGAATGCCTTCTTTGGTGCTGTACTCGTGTAGTACGCCTTCAATCTCCACTTCAGTTACAGCACAACCTGGCATTGAAGATAGAAGAATACGGCGAAGTGCATTACCCAGAGTATGGCCGAAACCACGCTCTAACGGCTCAAGAGTTACTTTTGCGTGTGTCGTGCTAATCTGTTCGATATCAACAAGACGTGGCTTAAGAAATTCTGTTACAGAACCCTGCATTGTGTCCTCTCTTTAGTTTAACCTTACTTAGAGTAAAGCTCGACGATCAATTGTTCGTTGATGTCAGCTGACAGGTCAGAACGCTCAGGCATACGCTTGAATGTACCTTCCATTTGGCCGCCATCTACTTCAATCCAAGTTGGTTTTTCGCGTTGTTCAGCAACTTCTAGAGCTGCTTTAATGCGAGATTGCTTTTTAGCTTTCTCACGGATTGCAACAACGTCGTTAACCGCAACATTGAAAGAAGGAACGTTTACAACTTTACCGTTAACTAGGATAGCTTTGTGGCTTACTAGCTGACGTGCTTCTGCGCGAGTAGCGCCAAAGCCCATGCGGTAAACTACGTTATCAAGACGACCTTCAAGAAGCTGAAGTAGGTTTTCACCAGTATTGCCTTTAAGACGTGCAGCTTCTTTGTAGTAGTTACGGAATTGTTTTTCTAGAACGCCATAAATACGACGAACTTTTTGCTTCTCACGAAGCTGAACACCGTACTCAGATAGACGACCGCGACGAGCGCCGTGTACACCTGGTGCGTTGTCAATTTTACACTTGGTATCAATCGCACGAATGCCTGACTTAAGGAACAAGTCAGTACCTTCGCGGCGGCTAAGCTTCAGCTTAGGACCCAAATATCTTGCCATGATCTTTCTCCAATCTTCCTAGAAACGTTATACGCGGCGTTTCTTAGGTGGACGACAACCGTTATGAGGGATTGGTGTCGCATCAACAATGTTAGTGATACGGAAACCAGCAGCGTTCAGTGCGCGAACAGTTGATTCACGACCTGGACCTGGACCCTTAACCATAACCTCTAGGTTCTTAAGGCCGTATTCTTTAGCCATTTCAGCACAACGCTCAGCAGCAACCTGTGCAGCGAACGGAGTAGACTTACGAGAACCGCGGAAACCAGAACCACCAGCAGTTGCCCAAGCTAGAGCATTACCTTGACGGTCTGTGATAGTTACGATTGTGTTATTGAAAGATGCATGGATGTGCGCTACGCCATCAGCAACTTGCTTGCGTACACGCTTACGTGCGCGAGTTGGTTGTTTTGCCATTGTACTCTATACCCTTCCGACTATTTCTTGATCGGTTTACGCGGACCCTTACGGGTACGAGCGTTGGTTTTAGTACGCTGTCCACGTAGTGGTAGACTGCGACGATGACGAAGACCACGGTAACAGCCAAGGTCCATAAGACGCTTGATGTTCATGGAAACTTCACGACGAAGATCACCCTCTACAGTGTATTTAGCTACACCATCACGCAGTAGATCGATCTGCTCTTCAGTTAGTTCACTGATCTTAACACTTTCAGCAATACCCAAATCAGCTAAGATAGCTTTCGAACGGGTCTTGCCGATGCCGTAGATTGCAGTTAATGCAATTACAGCATGCTTCTGATCAGGAATGTTAATGCCTGCTATACGGGCCACTATTCACTCCTAGTACTTATATAAGAAATTATCCGCAGCAAAGCCCGTCGAGGATACGCTGCGGCATACTACTTCTTTTGCACACAAAAGGTAGGCCGAGGAATATACTCGACCGACCTTTATATTTCAAGTAAAAATTTCTGCTAATTAGCCTTGGCGCTGCTTGTGCTTTGGCTCACTGCAAATCACGCGAACGACACCGTTACGCTTGATTACTTTACAGTTACGACAGATTTTTTTAACGGAAGCACGAACTTTCATTGCTAAACTCCGTAAGTGAAATCTGAATTAACGGCCGTAGCCCTTCAGATTTGCTTTTTTCAACACAGAATCATACTGTTGGGACATCATATGAGTCTGTACCTGTGCCATAAAGTCCATAATCACAACCACTACGATAAGTAGTGATGTGCCGCCGAAGTAGAAACGTACGTTCCACGCGACCATCATGAACTCGGGAATCAGACAGATAAAGGTAATGTAGAGAGCGCCCGCTAAGGTTAGTCTGGT
This sequence comes from Vibrio sp. V23_P3S9T160, assembly GCF_963886625.1. Taxonomy (NCBI): domain Bacteria; kingdom Pseudomonadati; phylum Pseudomonadota; class Gammaproteobacteria; order Vibrionales; family Vibrionaceae; genus Vibrio; species Vibrio sp. V23_P3S9T160. The sequence goes on along the minus strand of NZ_CAWPDB010000160.1, from coordinate 41,626 downwards.
CATTACTTTATCAATGTATCTCGCTGTCTGCTCACCTGGGCGGATGCCGGGTACGAACGCACCGGACTTCTTCAAGTTATCCGCTGTTTCACGAGGGTTAAACACCAACGCTGTGTAAAAGAAACAGAAGAAAATAATCGCTGCTGCATAAAGCATAACGTACAGAGGTTGACCAGGGCTAAGAGCCAAAGACACATCAGTTAACCAACCGAATGTGCTGCTCTCACCATTTTGACCAAACCACTGAGCTAATGTTCCTGGGAACAAAATAATACTCGATGCAAAAATTGCAGGTATTACACCCGCCATATTAATTTTCAATGGCAAGTGAGTACTTTGCGCTGCAAACACTTTACGACCTTGTTGACGCTTTGCATAGTTAACGACAATACGACGCTGACCACGTTCCATGAAAACAACGAAATAAATTACAGCAAAAGAAAGTACCGCAATTAACAACAGAAGAAGCACATGCAATTCACCTTGACGCGCTTGCTCAATCGTTTGTCCGATTGCCGAAGGCAATCCAGCAACAATACCTGCAAAAATCAAAATGGAAATACCATTTCCTATTCCACGCTCAGTAATTTGTTCACCTAACCACATTAAGAACATGGTGCCAGTTACTAAACTCACGGTAGCAATCAGGGTAAACATGGTTTGGTCGATAACAACCAGATTGTTGACCATGTTTGGTAAGCCTGTTGCGATACCAATAGCTTGGAATATTGCAAGTACAAGCGTGCCATAACGCGTATATTGGCTAATCTTACGACGCCCTGCCTCACCCTCTTTCTTGAGTTCGGCTAACGCTGGATGAACTACAGTTAGCAATTGGACAACAATTGACGCCGAAATATACGGCATGATGCCCAATGCTAAGATAGATGCACGCGAAAGAGCACCACCGGAGAACATGTTAAACATTTCAACGATGGTACCTTTTTGCTGTTCGAACAAATCGGCAAGTACAGCTGCGTCAATACCAGGAATCGGCACAAAAGAACCGGCTCGGAATACTAAAAGTGCACCAATTACGAATAATAAGCGCGACTTTAGCTCACTTAAGCCGCTCTGAGCACTACGAAAATCTTGTCCTGGTTTCTTAGCCATCTGTACCTCGTTCCTCGAGATTATTCCTCGATTTTACCGCCTGCAGCTTCGATTGCAGCTTTAGCGCCTTTAGTCACGCGAAGACCTTTCACAGTCACTGCTTTGCTAATCTCACCAGAAAGAACAACTTTAACATTTTCGATGTTCTTAGTGATTAGGTTAGCTGCTTTCAAGCTGTTTAGATCGACCACGTCACCCGTAACTTTCGCTAGCTCAGCTAGACGAATTTCAGCAGACACTAGGCTCTTACGAGAAGTGAAACCAAATTTAGGTAGACGTTGTTTTAGAGGCATTTGACCGCCTTCAAAACCTGGACGAACTGTACCGCCAGAACGTGACTTTTGACCTTTGTGACCGCGGCCACCTGTTTTACCAAGGCCAGAACCGATACCACGGCCTAGACGCTTAGGAGCGTGCTTAGAACCAGCAGCCGGTGATAGAGTATTCAAACGCATTCTGATTACTCCTCAACTTTAACCATGTAGTAAACCTTGTTGATCATACCGCGTACACACGGTGTATCTTCAAGTTCTACTGTATGGTTGATACGACGAAGGCCTAGACCACGCAAAGTAGCTTTGTGCTTTGGTAGACGACCAATTGAGCTTTTAGTTTGAGTTACTTTAATAGTTGCCATGGTGCTTACTCCGAAATCGCTTCAACAGTGAGACCACGTTTAGCTGCAACCATTTCTGGTGACTTCACATCTACTAGACCAGCAACTGTTGCACGAACAACGTTGATTGGGTTAGTAGAACCGTACGCTTTCGCAAGTACGTTATGTACACCGGCAACTTCTAGTACAGCACGCATCGCACCACCGGCGATAACACCTGTACCTTCTGCAGCTGGCTGCATGTAAACTTTAGAGCCCGAGTGACGACCTTTCACCGCGTGGTGAAGAGTGCCTTCGTTAAGAGCGATAGTAACCATGTTACGACGCGCTTTTTCCATTGCTTTTTGAATCGCTGCAGGTACTTCACGAGCTTTGCCGTATCCGAAACCTACGCGACCATTACCGTCACCAACTACAGTTAGTGCAGTAAAGCTCATGATTCGACCACCTTTAACCGTTTTAGAAACACGGTTAACTGCGATTAATTTTTCTTGCAAATCACTAGCTTGTTGTTGTTCTTTAGCCATCTTCCAACCCTACCTTAGAATTTCAGACCAGCTTCGCGAGCAGATTCTGCTAGCGCCGCTACTCGACCGTGGTATTGGAAACCAGAACGATCAAACGCAACAGCTGATACGCCTTTTTCAAGAGCGCGTTCTGCAATAGCTTTACCTACCGCTTTAGCTGCGTCTACGTTACCGGTGTTCTTAACTAGCTCACGGATCGCTTTTTCTACAGTAGAAGCTGCTGCGATAACCTCAGAGCCGTTTGATGCGATAACCTGAGCGTACACGTGACGAGGAGTACGGTGTACTACTAGGCGAGTTGCACCCAGTTCAGCAATCTTACGACGTGCGCGTGTAGCACGACGGATGCGAGATGCTTTCTTATCCATAGTGTTACCTTACTTCTTCTTAGCTTCTTTACTACGCACATTTTCATCTGCGTAACGGACGCCTTTACCTTTATAAGGTTCTGGCTCACGGTAAGAACGGATGTCAGCCGCAACTTGACCCACTACTTGCTTATCGCAACCAGTTAGGACAATTTCAGTTTGGCTAGGACATTCAGCATTGATACCCGCTGGTAGTTCATGCTCTACAGGGTGTGAGAAGCCTAAAGTAAGACTTACTGAGTTGCCTTTAATAGCAGCACGGTAACCAACACCTTTAAGAACAAGCTTCTTAGTAAAGCCTGCAGTAACACCAACAACCATGTTGTTTACTAGTGCACGAGCAGTACCTGCTTGTGCCCAAGCGTTAGCAACACCTTCACGAGGACCGAAAGTAAGGTTGTTTTCTTCCTGTGCAATAACTACGCCTTTATTCAGGACGCGAGTCAGCTCACCTTTACCACCTTTTACAGTGATTTCTTGGCCGTTTAGTTTCACCTCTACGCCAGCTGGAATAGCGACAGGTGCTTTAGCAACACGAGACATATCCTACTCCTTACGCTACGTAGCAAATGATTTCACCGCCAAGACCTGCTTTGCGAGCAGCACGGTCAGACATCAGACCCTTGGAAGTGGACACCACAGCAACACCCATACCGCCCATCACTGTTGGTAACGCGTCTTTTTTCTTATAAACGCGTAGACCAGGACGTGAAACACGTTGGATTTGCTCGATTACTGGTTTAGCTTGGAAGTACTTAAGAGTAACTTCTAGCTCAGGTTTTACTTCGCCTTCAACAGCGAAATCTGCGATATAACCTTCAGCTTTTAGCAGTGCAGCAATTGCAACTTTAAGCTTTGAAGAAGGCATTTTTACAGCAACTTTATTTGCTGCCTGACCGTTACGAATGCGGGTCAGCATATCCGAAATCGGATCTTGCATGCTCATAAGATTTACTCCAAATGATTAAGTGGCAATTACCAGCTAGCCTTACGAAGTCCAGGAATCTCGCCTTTCATGCAAGCTTCGCGAACTTTGATGCGGCTTAGACCGAACTTACGTAGGAAACCGTGTGGACGACCAGTTTGGTTGCAACGGTTGCGCTGACGTGAAGCACTTGAATCACGTGGAAGAGCTTGCAGTTTAAGAACTGCGTTCCAACGATCTTCTTCAGATGCGTTTACATCGCTGATGGTAGCTTTTAGCATTGCACGCTTTTCTGCGAACTTAGCTACTAGCTTTGCACGTTTTACTTCACGTGCTTTCATTGATTGTTTAGCCATAACAGTAACCCTTCACCTTACTTACGGAATGGGAAGTTAAAGGCAGCCAGCAGAGCACGGCCTTCCTCATCGGTACCAGCAGAAGTCGTGATAGTGATATCAAGACCGCGTACACGATCGACTTTATCGTAGTCGATTTCTGGGAAGATGATTTGCTCGCGAACGCCCATGCTGTAGTTACCGCGTCCGTCAAAAGACTTAGCGCTAACACCACGGAAGTCACGTACACGTGGAAGTGCAATAGAGATTAAACGCTCTAAAAAATCCCACATACGTTCGCCACGCAAGGTTACTTTACAACCAATTGGGTAGCCTTCACGAATTTTGAAACCTGCAACAGATTTACGAGCTTTAGTGATCAGTGGTTTTTGACCAGAGATCGTAGCCATATCAGCTGCTGCATTTTCTAATAGTTTCTTATCGTTGATAGCTTCACCAACGCCCATGTTTAGGGTGATTTTATCAATCCTAGGGACTTGCATGACGCTTGTGTAACCGAACTGTTTGGTCAGTTCAGTCACTACAGACGACTTGTAGTAATCATGCAGTTTCGCCATAGTAGAACTCCAAATTACTTCTAATTAGTTAGAAACGATTTCACCGTTAGATTTGAAGAAACGAACTTTTTTGCCGTCTTCAAAACGGAAACCGATACGGTCCGCTTTACCAGTTGCTGCGTTAAAGATTGCAACGTTAGAAGCATCAATAGCTGCTTCTTGTTCAACGATGCCACCTTGTTGACCTAGAGCCGGAACCGGCTTTTGGTGTTTTTTAACAAGGTTGATACCTTCAACGATAACTTTACCAGTTACGAGAACCTTAGTTACTTTACCTTTCTTGCCTTTATCTTTACCAGCAAGAACGATTACTTCGTCATTACGACGGATTTTAGCTGCCATGTGTGCCGCTCCTTACAGAACTTCAGGTGCTAGTGACACGATTTTCATAAATTTCGCATTGCGAAGTTCACGAGTCACTGGACCAAAGATACGTGTACCGATAGGTTGCTCTGTATTATTGTTCAACAATACGCAAGCATTACGGTCGAAGCGAATGACAGAACCGTCTGGACGACGTACGCCTTTACGGGTGCGAACTACCACCGCCTTCAGTACATCACCTTTTTTAACTTTACCGCGAGGAATTGCTTCCTTCACTGTAACTTTGATGATGTCACCGATATGTGCATAACGGCGGTGAGAGCCACCCAGAACCTTAATACACATTACCTTGCGCGCGCCTGAGTTATCAGCTGCATCAAGTGTACTTTGCATTTGGATCATTGTTAGTGCTCCGCTAAATATTAAAACTAGACCCTCTCGGGTCGGGCTGCCTCTTTAAAAGGGACGCGAATTGTACCACCCTTTCCTAAGATTGGGTAGACAAAAAATAAACGGCTCCAAAAAAACTTTGGAGCCGTTTAAAATCATAGAATAACGATGATTACATCTTCGCTTTTTCTATAACTTTAACCAATGTCCAAGACTTAGTCTTAGACAGAGGACGACACTCACGAATCTCAACGGTATCGCCTAGGCCACACTCGTTGTTTTCGTCATGTGCGTGTACTTTAGTCGTACGCTTTACGAATTTACCGTAAATTGGGTGTTTCACCATGCGCTCGATAGCAACAGTGATAGATTTATCCATCTTGTCACTAATAACACGACCTAGTTGAGTACGAATTTTGTCGCTCATTATTCGCCTGCCTTCTCAGTCAAAACAGTTTTAACGCGTGCGATATCACGGCGTACAGCTTTCAAAGTATGAGTTTGCTGCAGTTGACCAGTTGCTGCTTGCATGCGCAAGTTGAACTGTTCACGTAGCAAATTCAATAGCTCAGCGTTAAGCTCTTCAGCGCTTTTTGCGCGTAGATCTAGTGCTTTCATCACATCACCTGTTTAATTACGAATGTAGTTTTGAATGGCAGTTTACGAGCCGCTAGGCGGAACGCTTCACGTGCCAATTCTTCAGGTACACCGTCCATTTCGTACATAACCTTACCAGGTTGGATTTGGGCTACCCAGTACTCAACGTTACCTTTACCCTTACCTTGACGAACTTCTAGTGGTTTTTCAGTGATTGGCTTATCTGGGAACACACGGATCCAGATTTTACCTTGACGCTTAACGTGACGTGTCATTGCACGACGTGCCGCTTCGATCTGACGAGCAGTTAGACGACCACGTCCAACGGCTTTAAGACCAAATGTACCGAAGCTTACGTCAGTACCTTTAGCTAGACCGCGGTTGCGACCAGTATGAACCTTACGGAACTTAGTGCGTTTAGGTTGTAGCATCAGTCGACTCCTTACTTACGGCCTTTACGCTGCTTCTTAGGCTTGTCAGCCTTTGGCTCAACAGCGTTTGCAGCTGGCATACCACCAAGGATTTCACCCTTGAAGATCCAAACTTTAACGCCGATCACACCGTATTGAGTGTGAGCCGAAGAAGTTGCGTAATCAATGTCAGCACGTAGAGTGTGTAGAGGCACACGGCCTTCACGGTACCACTCAGAACGTGCAATTTCAGCGCCGCCAAGACGACCGCTTACTTCCACTTTGATACCTTTAGCGCCTAGACGCATAGCATTTTGTACCGCACGCTTCATAGCACGACGGAACATAACGCGACGCTCTAGTTGAGACGCGATGCTATCAGCCACTAATTGGCCGTCTAGCTCAGGCTTACGTACTTCAGCGATGTTAATTTGCGCTGGTACACCTGCAATTTTAGCTACAGCTGCGCGTAGCTTCTCAACGTCTTCACCTTTCTTACCGATAACAACGCCTGGGCGAGCAGTGTGGATAGTCACACGAATGCTCTTAGCAGGACGCTCGATAACGATGCGTGATAGAGACGCTTTTGAAAGTTCCTTAGTAAGGAACTGACGTACCTTGAAGTCGCCGTCTAGGTTGTCAGCGAAATCTTTGGTGTTAGCAAACCATGTAGCATTCCAAGGCTTAACGATGCCAAGACGAATACCATTAGGATGTACTTTCTGACCCATTGCTTACTCTCCTAGTCTCTTAGCGGTCTGCTACAACAACAGTGATGTGGCTTGAACGCTTCAAGATACGATCCGCACGGCCTTTTGCACGAGGCATAATACGCTTCATGACCGGGCCCTCATCTACGAAGATTTTAGCGACATTAAGATCGTCGATATCTGCACCTTCGTTGTGTTCTGCGTTAGCGATAGCTGACTCTAGAACTTTCTTAACTAATACAGCCGCTTTTTTGTTGCTGAAAGTTAGGATTTCAAGAGCCTGATCCACAGATTTACCACGGATTAGATCTGCAACTAAGCGAGCTTTCTGAGGAGAAATGCGAGCAAAGTTATGTTTAGCAATAGCTTCCATCATTTACTCCTTAGCGCTTCTTAGCTTTCTTATCCGCAGCGTGACCACGGTAAGTACGAGTTGGTGCGAATTCGCCCAGTTTGTGACCGATCATTTCATCAGTGACAAATACTGGAACGTGCTGACGACCATTATGGACAGCGATGGTCAAACCAATCATTGATGGAATGATCATTGAACGACGGGACCAAGTCTTAATAGGCTTTTTGTCTCCGCTTTCCACCGCTTTCTCTACCTTCTTCAGCAAGTGTAGGTCAATAAATGGACCTTTCTTGAGAGAACGTGGCATGGCTTATCCTCTTATATAGATTACTTATTACGACGACGTACGATGTACTTGTCGGTGCGTTTGTTGCTACGAGTCTTGAAGCCCTTAGTAGGCATACCCCAAGGAGATACTGGGTGACGACCACCAGATGTGCGGCCTTCACCACCACCGTGTGGGTGGTCAACCGGGTTCATTACTACACCACGTACAGTTGGACGTACGCCGCGCCAGCGTGAAGCACCAGCTTTACCTAGTTCACGTAGCATGTGCTCAGAGTTACCAACTTCACCGATTGTTGCACGGCCTTCAGAAAGTACTTTGCGCATTTCACCAGAACGTAGGCGGATAGTTGCATAAGTACCGTCGCGAGCGACAAGTTGAGCATATGCACCAGCCGAACGAGCTAGCTGTGCACCTTTACCAGGCTTAAGTTCAACACAGTGAATAGTAGAACCCACTGGGATGTTGCGCATTGGCAGAGTGTTACCTGCTTTAATTGGCGCATCAACACCAGACTGGATTGTATCACCAGCTTGAACACCTTTAGGTGCGATAATGTAACGACGCTCGCCGTCTGCGTACAGAACTAGAGCGATATTTGCGCTACGGTTTGGATCGTATTCTAGACGCTCAACTTTCGCTGGGATGCCATCTTTAGTACGTTTGAAGTCAACCAAACGATAGTGTTGCTTATGACCACCACCGATATGACGTACTGTGATACGACCGTTGTTGTTACGACCACCATTCTTAGAGTTTTTCTCTAGAAGAGGTGCGTATGGCTTACCCTTGTGTAGGTCAGCGTTAACAACTTTAACGACGTGACGACGACCAGGGGAAGTCGGCTTACATTTAACAATAGCCATTATTCAACTACTCCTGTTATTCCGCGCCGCCAACAAAGTCAAGATCTTGACCTTCTTTCAAAGTCACATACGCTTTTTTAACGTCGCTGCGGCGACCTTGGCGTAGACCTTGACGTTTGGTCTTACCCTTAGTGATAAGAGTATTTACAGACTTAACTTCAACTTCAAATAGCTTTTCTACAGCTGCTTTGATCTCTTTCTTAGTTGCATCTTTTGCTACTTTGAAAACGATAGTGTTCGCTTTCTCAGCAGTCATAGTTGCTTTTTCAGAGATGTGCGGTGCACGTAGAACTTTTAGTAGACGCTCTTCACTGATCATGCCAGCATCTCCTCAACTTGCTTAACTGCTTCTGCAGTCATTAGAACCTTGTCAAACGCAATTAGGCTAACTGGGTCAAGACCCGCTACGTCACGTGCGTCAACTTTATATAGGTTGCGAGCAGCTAAGAATAGATTCTCGTCTACTTCGCCAGTAACGATGAGTACATCGTTAAGCTCAAGTTCTTTAAGCTTAGCTAATAGCTCTTTAGTTTTTGGTGCTTCTACTGAGAAGTTATCAACAACGATTAAACGCTCTTGACGAACTAATTCAGAAAGAATGCTCTTCATAGCACCGCGGTACATTTTTTTGTTTACTTTTTGGCTGTGATCTTGTGGTTTCGCAGCAAAAGTAACACCACCTGTACGCCAGATTGGGCTACGAATTGTACCAGCACGTGCACGGCCAGTACCTTTTTGACGCCATGGCTTAGCGCCACCGCCAGAAACTTCTGAACGTGTCTTTTGAGCACGAGTACCTTGACGAGCACCTGCTGCATACGCAACAACTACTTGATGTACAAGGGCTTCGTTGAACTCACGTCCGAAAGTAGTTTCGGAAACAGTTAGTGCGTTAGCACCTTTAACCATCAATTCCATTACTTACTCCTAGACGTTATGCTTTAATAGCTGGTTTGACGATCACGTTAGCGCCAGTTGCACCTGGTACTGCACCTTTAATAAGAAGCAGATTGCGCTCAGCGTCAACACGTACGATCTCTAGGTTTTGAGTCGTTACACGCTCAGCACCCATGTGACCTGCCATTTTTTTGCCTTTGAACACGCGACCTGGAGTTTGACATTGGCCAATTGAACCCGGTGCACGGTGAGACAAAGAGTTACCGTGAGTCATATCTTGGGTACGGAAATTCCAGCGCTTAACAGCACCTTGGAAACCTTTACCTTTAGATGTACCAGTAACGTCTACTTTTTTAACTTCGTTGAAAAGTTCTACATTTAGCTCAGTGCCAACTTCAAACTCTTCGCCGTTTTCTAAACGGAATTCCCAAAGACCGCGACCAGCTTCTACACCTGCTTTCGCAAAGTGACCAGCTTCTGGTTTAGTTACACGGTTGGCTTTCTTAGTACCAGTAGTTACCTGGATTGCTGCATAGCCGTCAGTCTCAAGAGTTTTCACTTGAGAAATACGGTTTGCTTCAACCTCAACAACAGTTACTGGGATAGAAACGCCTTCTTCAGTAAATACGCGGGTCATACCCACTTTACGTCCGACTAGACCAATCATTCTTCTAATCTCCCTTAACCTAGGCTGATTTGTACGTCAACGCCAGCAGCTAGATCTAGGCGCATCAGTGCATCAACAGTTTTATCTGTTGGCTCAACGATGTCGATTAGACGTTTGTGAGTACGAATTTCGTACTGATCACGAGCATCTTTGTTGACGTGTGGAGAGATAAGAACAGTGAAACGCTCTTTACGAGTAGGAAGTGGAATAGGACCACGAACCTGTGCGCCGGTACGCTTAGCTGTTTCAACGATTTCCGCTGTAGAAGCATCGATTAGTTTGTAATCGAACGCTTTTAGGCGGATACGGATACGTTGGTTCTGCATGAGACAGAGCTCCAATAATTAAAAATTACACAAACAATATCGCCACTCAAACTCGTTAAAACGAGAGAATGCCGATTGATTTATGTGAAACCGTAGTGCCAAAATTAGGCACATTGTCAGTTAATTTTCGATTAACTTTAATCTATTACTAAACGCAACAGAGCTAATTGTATTAACTGCGAACATAAGCTGAGTATACGTTACTAAACTAACAGCTAGGTCAGTTTACTCCTCACTGCTCATTGGTTCACAACTGGATTTAACCAGTGCGGTGCATTATACAGATCACCATTACACATGCAAGCGCTGTGTAGAAATTAAACTTATAAACTATCTATTTCTTCTTTCACTGAGGAAGTAATAGAAGGGATAGAAAGATGAGGTGAGCACTCACTACCCTATCCTTTTATCCCTGATGCACAATTATACAGCTTGGCGCTGTCTCACTGCTTCAAACAGACAGATCCCAGCCGCTACTGATACGTTTAGGCTAGAAACGGTGCCCGCCATCGGTATTTTGATCAGATCATCGCAGGTTTCGCGCGTTAAGCGGCGCATACCATCCCCTTCAGCGCCCATAACAATCGCAAGGGGCCCTGTCAGTTTGGCTTGGTAAATGTCATGCGTCGCCTCGCCGGCAGTGCCAACAAACCATACGCCTTGTTCTTGAAGGGCGCGCATGGTACGTGCAAGATTTGTCACTCGAACTAAAGGCACTGTTTCGGCAGCGCCACAAGCGACCTTGCTGACCGTTGCTGTCATTGGTGCTGACTTATCTTTCGGTACGATCACCGCAGCGACCCCGGCAGCATCAGCGTTACGCAAGCATGCGCCGAGATTATGCGGGTCGGTAACACCATCCAAAACCAGTAATAGCGGTTGTTCATGCTGTGCGATGATTGCTTCTAAATCATGTTCATTAAGCTGTTTTGCTGGTTTTACACGAGCAATGATGCCCTGATGATTCGCCCCTTGAGCCTTATCATCCAATGTTTTACGTCCCATATGTTGAATAGAGACACCGCAATGTTGCAGTTCATTTAACAGTGGAAGCAGGCGATCATCTTGCCGCCCTTTCAGTACAAACGCTTCAATCAATCGCGCTGGATCTTTTTCAAGTACAGCGCTGACCGCGTGAATACCATAAATACATTCGTTACTCATGATTTACCCATTGATCGTTATTTACCAGCACGCGCTTTATTTGCTTTAGCCGCAGGTTTCTTTTTGCGTGCTTTTGTTGTTTTGCTTTTTTTTCGTTCAGGTTTTGAGCCTGCACTACTTTTTTCATCTGGACGTTTAGTCGCTTCAACTAAAGGAGTAGCCTTTCCTTTACTTGATGTCACCTTCTTGCCACGTGCTTTCTCTCGTGCATCGGTTGCACGTTTCTTCGCTGTTTTACCTTCTCCGCGCAGCTTACGGCTAGTGCCCACGATTTCAAAGTCAATTTGACGATCATCCAAGTTGACGGATAACACTTTGACTTTAACGGCGTCACCTAAGCGATAAATGTTGCCAAAACTTTCGCCGATCAATCGTTGCCCAACGGGATCAAATTGATAGTAGTCATTCGCGAGCGTAGATATGTGGACCAATCCATCAATGTGCAGCTCAGTCAAACGAACAAAGAAACCGAAACCTGTCACGTTGGCTATGACTCCATCAAGCTCTTCGCCTACATGATCTTGCATGTATTCACACTTGAGCCAATCGGATACTTCACGCGTCGCATCATCAGCACGGCGTTCTGTCATTGAACATTGCTGACCATAGAAGTCCATGTCATCAAAAGAGTAGTGATAACCACCAGTGGTAGTCCAACGGTCGGTGTGATTGCCCGATTCTTTGGCAATCAAATATTTAATTGCGCGGTGCAATAGGAGATCAGGGTAGCGACGAATAGGTGAAGTAAAGTGCGCATAGCGTTTGAGCGCTAAACCAAAGTGACCACAGTTATCCGCGTTATACACAGCCTGCTTCATGGAACGCAGTAACATGGTTTGGATCAACTCTTTGTCTTGGCGCTCACCAATCTGTTTCATTAAGTTAGCGTAATCGGTTGGCGAAGGCTCTAGCCCACCCGCTAAGTTCAAGCCAAGCTCGCCTAAGAAATCCCTAAAGCCGGTCAAACGCTCTTCTCCCGGTGATTCATGGATACGGTACAGAGCGGGCTCTTTCGCTTTTTCCACCAGCGAGGCTGAAGCAATATTAGCGAGGATCATGCACTCTTCGATTATTTTATGCGCATCATTACGTACAACAGGTTCAATGCTGTCGATTTTACGCTCAGCATTAAAAATAAACTTAGTTTCAATCGTTTCAAATTCGATACCGCCACGCTCATCACGCGCTGCTTTTAGCACCTTATACATCGAATAGAGTTCTTCAAGATGAGGAACCACGGCTTGATAACGTTCGCGTAGCTCTTCATCCCCTTCAAGAATGGCGTGTACTTTGTTGTAAGTTAAACGGGCATGAGAGTTCATCACGGCTTCGTAATGTTTGTAACCCGAAATTTTGCCCGTTGCAGAGACTGTCATCTCGCACACCATGCATAGGCGGTCGACTTGTGGATTAAGTGAACAAAGACCGTTCGACAGTACTTCCGGTAGCATAGGAACGACTTGCGATGGGAAGTAAACTGAGTTACCACGGTTGATCGCTTCTTTATCAAGAGCGGTATCGGGGCGCACATAATAACTTACGTCAGCAATCGCAACCCAGAGACGCCAGCCACCACCTTTTTTGGCTTCGCAATAAACCGCGTCATCAAAGTCACGTGCGTCTTCACCATCAATAGTCACTAAAGGTAATTGACACAGATCCACGCGCCCTTGCTTCGCCTCTTCTGGAACTTCTTCTCTCAGGTTTTCGACTTGCTTTAATACTTCTTGCGGCCACTCATGAGGGATCTGGTGAGTGCGGATCGCTATTTGTGTCTCCATGCCGGGAGCCATATTTTCCCCAAGTACTTCTACAACCCGACCTGTCATTCCTCTAGCTCTGGCACCGCGATCGGTAATTTCAATCACCACCACGTTCCCCATGCGAGCTCCGCCTTTGTGCTCGTTAGGGATCAAGATGTCTTGAGTGATGCGTGAATCATCGGGCACGACATAAGAGTAGCCGTTTTCAAGGAAGAAACGCCCAACAAGTTGGGTTTTACGTTCTTCCAACACTCGAACCAAACGCCCTTCTTTACGGCCTCTTTTATCCGTGCCTGTCGGTTGTACCAGCACGTAGTCGCCATGAATAATGGTACGCATTTGGTGATGAGGTAGCAAAACATCGTTATCTTTGCCAACGCTGCCATCAGGACGAACCCACCCATGACCATCTTTATGTCCGATTACGTGACCTTTGATCATTTCCAGTTTTTCTGGCAATGCATAGCATTGGCGACGAGTAAATACCAATTGGCCATCTCGCTCCATCGCACGCAAACGACGGCGTAGCCCTTCGTATTGCTCTTCACCAGACAAACCCAATGCCTCAAAAAGATCATTACGATTCATCGGTACATTGGCTTCGGTTAGAAATTCGAGGATGAATTCTCGGCTTGGAATTGGATTTTCGTAATTGCTAGATTCTCGATCCGCAAAAGGATCGTTATTGATAATTTCAGACATAGGCAGACCTGCTAAAGCAAGGAGAGATAGCCAGAGTATAACTGACTCACGGCAGAAGCTACAGCAGCGTATTGATTATTATAGGCTAATGCGTTAGAGGAAAAGCGTAGAAATGACTTCGCCCAACCGTGTGGGCGAAATAAAAAAGCAATAATGAAGGCTACCAAAACGTGTCTCTGCGCTTGGCTCGCGCAACCACATTTTGTGGCATTCGCTGCTCTAACCCCTGCCGGAGCATAGAGATCCGAGAATGTATTCTTTGATCGATAGTCACCGAATTATAGAGCCAGCGATAAGCATCTTCATAATCAAGCGGGCTACCATAATCACGCAGCAGAAGCTCAGCTAGATGGATACGAGCATTAATATTGCCCATCGCAGCGGCTTCACGCAGATAGGGAATGGCTCGCTCTTTATCCTGCTGTACTAAAGTACCACGCGAATAATAACGCCCAAGCTGCTCTAACGCAGCGGGTAAACCTTGATGAGCTGCATTCTCCATATAGTACAAGCCAAGTTCGACATCTTGATCTACACAGACCCCCCACGCTAGCATATCTCCATACAAAAACTCGTAGGAAGGCAGGCTGATGCGAGTAGCACGCGCAACAATATCTTCTACCAATTGGCAGTTGTCGGCCTTGACTTGCTCTAAATGTTTATTTTGCTCAATTAACTTGATTAGTTCAGCTTCGGTGTAAATAGGGACTGGCTCACCCACTTCCGCCACGTTGGCATGACTCAAGGATGAGGTCAGCGCTAAAAACAATGAAGCTGCTACCGTTCGTAGCTTCATACCTGCACTCTTTATGTCTATCGATAGCCTTAAAATTATAGCCTCAGTTTCATCTAGGGCTGGGCTTGATAACTTTATCGACCAGTGCGGCAAACTCTTTAGACAAAATTTGCCGTTATTCGGCCATTTATTGCCACACCAAGGACAAAATATCATCAATACAGGTATAAAAAAACCGGCTCTGAAAGCCGGTTTTAAAAACGTTTATCAATCAACCATTAAACTGAAAATGGGTGAACCTTGATAATGGTTTCGTTACGATCTGGACCTGTAGAAACGATGTCAACAGGTACACCAGTCAACTCTTCAATACGTTTAATGTAATCAAGCGCCGCTTGTGGCAGGGCATCAATTGATTTAGCACCGAAAGTATTTTCAGACCAACCAGGCATAGTTTCGTAAATAGGTGTTACCGCTTCAAAAGCGTCAGCTGCCATTGGTGATACTTGAGCAACTGAGCCATCTGGCATTTGGTAACCCGTACAGATTTTTAGCTCTTCTAGACCATCAAGTACGTCAAGTTTAGTCAAGCAGAAGCCTGTGACTGAGTTAATTTGAATGGCGCGACGCATCGCTACCGCATCAAACCAACCACAACGGCGCTTACGGCCTGTTGTTGCACCAAACTCATGGCCTTTCGTGCCTAGGTGATTACCGATTTCATCATCCAATTCGGTTGGGAATGGACCTGCACCAACGCGAGTACAGTAAGCTTTCGCGATACCTAGAATATAACCTAGATGACGAGGGCCGAAACCAGAACCTGCAGCAACACCACCAGCAGTCGTGTTAGAAGACGTTACGTATGGGTAAGTACCGTGGTCGATATCAAGCATAGTACCTTGCGCACCTTCGAACATGATTTTGTCGCCACGCTTACGCGCTGCATCAAGTTCATCGGTCACGTCGATCACCATCGAAGTCAGCAAATCAGCATAGCCTTGTGCTTGCTCAAGTACGGATTCGTAGCTTACTGGTTCAGCTTTGTAGAAATGCTCAAGTTGGAAGTTATGGAACTCCATCACTTCTTTTAGCTTTTCTGCAAATGAAGCCATATCGAACAAGTCACCAACGCGTAAACCACGACGAGCCACTTTGTCTTCATAAGCAGGACCGATACCACGACCTGTCGTACCAATTGCTTTTTTACCACGAGCCGTTTCACGAGCTTGGTCAAGCGCAATGTGGTAAGGAAGAATAAGTGGGCAAGCTTCAGAAATGAAAAGACGTTCGCGGACTGGAATACCACGCTCTTCTAGAGGCTTCATTTCATTGATTAGTGCGTCAGGTGAAAGCACAACACCGTTACCGATGATGCATTTCACTTTATTGCGAAGAATGCCGGATGGAATTAAATGAAGAACGGTTTTTTCACCGTCAATGACCAAAGTGTGGCCTGCATTATGGCCGCCTTGGTAGCGAACCACGTATTTTGCATCTTCAGTTAAAAGGTCTACGATTTTACCTTTGCCTTCGTCACCCCATTGGGTGCCTAGAACGACTACGTTATTTCCCATCTTTCCAAGTCTGATTGCTAGTTAAAAAAGGATTCTAGCACCGAATCCTTTTCCTTGCAGTCCTTTTTTAAACACGAAAATGTCATAAAAATATAACTTAATAAATGATTCAGTTATTAGGCACGTAAGTTACTCATCCGAATATATTTTTACGATCAGCTCTCCTTGGCGATCAACACAAGCACGGTACATACCAGAACTGTTCATTGCAAAATGAATGTCGCCTTGCGCATCAATGGCGATCAATCCACCCTCACCACCGAGCGTTTTAAGTTCACCCTGAATAATGGTTTCACATGCGGTATGAACATCTTCTTTTAAATAACGCATGCGAGCGGCAACGTCACTGGCAACCATTTTACGAATGAAATATTCCCCCATGCCCGTTGTCGATACCGCCACATTACCATTTTCAGCCACCGTTCCTGCACCTATGATGGGAGAATCGCCGACGCGACCAAATTTTTTATTCGTGATGCCACCGGTACTAGTAGCAGACGCAAGGTTGCCTTGTTTATCCAATGCAACTGCGCCAACAGTGCCAAATTTCTTGTCATCTGGGAATTTTGATTCCGACAAAGCAAATTGATTGTTGCTTTTCATCGCTAGCAACTGTTCATAACGACGCTCAGTAAAAAAGTAATCTTGTTCTGTATATTGATGCCCTTGAGTAAAAGCAAACGCTTCTGCGCCCTCACCAATCAACAACACATGATCACTGTGCTTCATTACATCACGCGCGAGCTGCACCGGATTTTTAATGTGCCGAACCCCAGCGACCGCGCCTGCGTCCATCATTTTGCCATGCATGACAGAGGCGTCCATCTCCACCATCTCTTGATGCGTTAACACCGAACCTTTTCCTGCGTTAAACAACGGAGAGTCCTCAAGTATTTTCACAGCCTCAACCACCGCATCCAGTGCATCACCACCTTGTGCCAGTACTTGATGCCCCGCTCGGACAGCACTTTCTAGCGTGTTCAAAATATCGCGCTTTAATGATTCGCTCATTTGTTGACGAATGATGGTTCCGGCGCCGCCATGAATTGCTATAGCAAAAGGTTGTGACATGAGAATTCCTTAACTTAATAAATTGAGAGGCAATACACTTCTGTTCTACACATTAACTATACCCAAATAACTTGAAGTTGCAGGTAGGCGGCAAGTGAGTACTGTAATAATTAACAAGCAACAAAAAAGCGCTAATCGCATGACGATTAACGCTTTCCATTTCATTGTATCAGTCGGTTATTGCTGCCAGTTTGGCACAACCAACCAAAAAATGATTAATGTGAACCGCAGCTGCCGCCACCGCAACAACCTTCTTTTTTCTCACCATGGTCATGGCCTTCACCACCACAGCAACCACCTTCATGATCGTGGTCATGGTCGTGGCCATGCCCACAGCCACCAGCTTGGTGAATGTGACCATGTTGGATCTCTTCTTCAGTTGCAGCGCGAATCGCAACGACTTCTACATCAAACGTTAATGTTTGGCCAGCCAACATGTGGTTACCATCAACTACTACTTCGTCACCATCCACTTCCGTGATTTCAACTGGAATTTGGCCTTGGTCAGTATCCGCTAGAAAACGCATACCCACTTCAATTTCATCAACGCCTTGGAAAACTTCAGCAGGTACACGTTGTACAAGCTCATCGTTGTATTCACCGTACGCTTCTTCAGGAGCGATAGTTGCTGTGAACTTATCGCCCACAACTTTTCCTTCTAACTCATTTTCAAGGCCAGTGATTAGATTGTTGTGACCGTGAAGGTAATCTAGTGGTGCATCAACTGTTGATTGGTCTACGACTGCACCATCTTCCAATACTAATTGGTAGGCTAGGCTTACAACCACGTTCTTTTCAATTTTCATAACAACTCCAAGGAGGTTTGTTCCTAGGTTGTCATCTTCAAACCTAAGAAATCGATCGGTATGGGACGTATTATGAAGATCTATTCCAGAAACTCAATTATTCTGGTTTAAAAATCCCGATCATCTCTTGCCGAGCATGTTCACTTTTTTCTACAGATTTGGGCTTTCGCTGTTCATGGTAGTCGCACTCGACACACTCTACGAGCTCTATGTTATTTTCAACCCACCAGCGCAGAGTATCTTGTGACTGACAACTTGGGCACTTTGCACCGGCAATAAAGCGTTTTTTCTGTTTCACGTTACATCCTACAACTGAATATTGATTGGCGTTATTTTTCCCAATAATGACGAGATTGGCGATCATTATCCATTTCACGCCCAAATATTTCTTCCAGCTCTTTACGTGCCTCTTTGGCGCGCAGTGCGAGTTGTTTGTCTTGGTTATGTTGCGGTAGCAGCTCTTTGAGCATCGCATTATCGAGTTTTCTAAAATGTGCTTCGGCGCGCTTGGCTTGGTAAGGGTGCATGCCCAATTCGACCAGTACTTGTCGGCCGAGGTCCAAAGCGCCTAAGAAAGTTTCCCGCGAGTATTTATCGACCCCATGGCTGAGTAACTGATACGCCTCTACCCGGCTACGAGCGCGAGCTAAGATCTTTAACTGCGGGAAATGGTGCTGACAAAGCTCGACAATTTTCATCACTTCATCGGGCGCATCAGTACAGATGACGATCGCTTCAGCTTCTTCTGCACCCGCGGCGCGCAACAGTTCAAGTTGAGTCGCATCACCATAAAAAACGTTATAACCGTACTCTCTCAATAATTTAATTTGACTGGCATCGCTTTCTAATACGGTAATTTTAATCTTATTGGCGTACATCAAACGCCCTACAATTTGCCCAAAACGGCCAAAACCCGCAATGATAATTTGCGGCTGTTTATTGACGACATCGGAATGCATCTCATCGTCACTGCTGAGGTTCAATTTTCGCGCAAACCATTTGTCCTGAATCGTCAGTAATAAAGGTGTGGTGACCATCGACAGACTGACCACAACGAGCAAAAAGGCCACTTGATCCGGTGATAGCACGCCCTGTGCGCTTGCCGCAGTGAAAATCACGAACGCGAACTCGCCGCCTTGGCTGAGGATTGCCGCCATTTTGCTGCGTGCTTTAGAACGCGTACCCGATAAACGTGCGAGGAGATAAAGGATTCCTCCTTTCAGCACCACTAGACCTAATACAGCCGCCAACACTTGCAGCGGCGCTTGCGCCAATAAGCCCAAATTAACCGCCATTCCAACGGCAATAAAAAATAGCCCGAGCAATAACCCTTTAAACGGTTCAATCGCGATCTCAAGTTCATGGCGAAATTCACTTTCTGCCAGCAACACGCCAGCAAGGAAAGTACCGAGCGCCATTGACAAGCCAAGCTGCTGCATTAACAGTGCAATCCCAATCACCAACAATAAGGCGGCAACGGTAAAAAGTTCACGCACACCACTGGTCACAATATAACGAAACAGCGGGCTCAATAGAAAATGCCCCCCGACCAGCAAAGCGGTAATGCCACCCAACATCCAAATCACATCTAACCAGCTTCCACCGGCGTTGCCTGCCAGTAAAGGCAAAAAGGCCAACATAGGGATGACAGCGATATCTTGAAAAAGCAGTACTGCAAAACCAGACTGGCCAGCTTCACTGCGCGTTAGCCCTTGCTCTTCAATTACGCGTAATGCGATTGCTGTAGAAGAGAGCGCAAGGCCCATACCAATCACTAAACTACTCTGCCAGTTAACGCCTAATAGATAAGCAATACTGGCAATGACTAAGGTACTTACCACTACCTGCGCGCCACCCAAACCAAGGATCGGCCCACGCATCTGCCATAATTTTTTGGGGTTTAATTCCAGCCCAATCAGAAACAACAGCAGCACCACGCCAAATTCAGCAAAGTGTAATATGGCTTGCACATCACTGATTAAACCCAGCCCCCAAGGGCCTATGGCTACACCCGCTAACAAATAGCCGAGCACCGAACCCAACCCTGCACGCTGAGCAATCGGTACGGCCACCACAGCCGCGGTTAAAAACACCACGCTGCTTTGTAAAAAATCACCGCTTAACGCCATCAAGCTCTCCTTGTGTGGCCAGTGGGTGTTGCAACCAGTGTCGATAATGCTCAGCGTGTTGATAGCGCTCCATATCACTCACATTACGTGACCAGTAGAGAACTAACGGTTCCATCCAGTTCATACAACACAGAGCCGCGGTTAATTCAAATGGTTGGAGAATTTGATCCAATGGGTATTTGTTGTAGCCCCGCTCATCAAACGCTTCTTTTTTTCCGCCCGTGGTGATGACGCTACGCCAGTATTTACCATGCAACGCCGTCTGTCCGCCGAAGGCAAACCCCTTGGCAAGCACGCGATCAAACCACTCTTTGAGTAGCGCTGGGCAGGAATACATATAAAGAGGGTGTTGAAACACAATCACATCATGCTCAAGTAGTTTTTGCTGCTCTGCGTGCACATCGATAAAAAAATCGGGATAAGTTGCATACAAGTCATGCACTGTGACGTGGGAAAGTGACGCAATATTGTGCAGCATGGTTTGATTGGCGATGGAGTTTAATGGCTCAGGATGCGCATAAATCACCAATATTTTAGGTGTAATTTGGTCAGGCATGACGGTGGTGGACATTTTTGTCTGCGCTCCCAATAGTTATCAATATGTTATTAAGCATAATAACGCAATTTGCATAATGATCGACATTTATCCTTATTGCCCCTACTATTCCACGCGATAACGTCTCGATATGAAAAATAGATTTTTATGATTACCTTCTCTGATATTCAATTACTGCGCGGCGGTAAACCGCTCCTTGAAAAGGCCTCTGCAACTATCCAGCCGGGCGATAAAGTTGGCCTAGTAGGCAAAAATGGCTGTGGCAAATCAACGCTCTTTGCCCTACTCAAAGATGAGCTATCTATTGACGCTGGCTCCTTCAGTAAACCAGCTCACTGGGAACTGGCTTGGGTTGCCCAAGAAACTCCGGCTCTTGATCGCAATGCGATTGAATATGTCATCGATGGCGATCGTGAATATCGTGAATTAGAACGACGCCTCAGCGTTGCTGAAGAGGCAGACCAAGGAACCTTGGTTGCAGAGCTGCATGGAAAAATTGAAACCATCGGCGGATACAGTATTCGCGCCCGCGCTTCTGAACTGCTTGATGGTTTGGGGTTTAGCCAAGAACAGATGGGATGGAGTTTAACGCAATTTTCGGGTGGTTGGCGGATGCGCTTAAACTTAGCGCAAGCGCTGTTGTGCCGCTCGGATTTACTGCTGCTTGATGAACCAACCAACCACTTGGATTTGGACGCCGTCATGTGGCTTGAACGTTGGTTACAAAACTATCCCGGCACCTTGATCTTGATTTCCCATGACCGCGATTTTCTTGATCCGATCGTCGGACGCATCATCCATATCGAAAATCAAACCATGAATGAATACACCGGAAACTACTCATCGTTTGAAAATCAACGGGCGCAAAAACTGATCTTGCAACAAGCCATGTACCAGAAGCAGCAAAAGCAGATGGTGCACATGCAAAGCTACATCGACCGTTTCCGCTACAAGGCCTCCAAAGCTCGCCAAGCACAAAGTCGTATCAAAGCGTTGGAACGAATGGAAAAAGTGCTGCCAGCTCAATTTGATAACCCATTTAATTTCGAATTTCGAGAGCCTTCGGCACTGCCTAACCCAATCATGATGATGGACGAAGTCTACGCCGGGTATGGTGAACGTTTAATTTTAGAAAAAATTCGCCTCAACCTTGTACCGGGAAGCCGTATTGGATTACTCGGGCGTAACGGTGCGGGTAAATCAACATTAATTAAATTGCTCTCCGGTGAGTTAAAACCGCAAGGCGGCGATCTCACTTATTCGCAAGGTGTAAAAATTGGTTACTTTGCCCAGCATCAGTTAGAAACACTGCATCCAGAAGAGACCCCTCTGCAGCACATGATGCAAATCGCCCCAGATAAAAACGAACTTGAGCTGCGTAATTATCTGGGTAGCTTTGGTTTCCAAGGCGACAAAGCGCTAGAAAAAATCGCTCCGTTTTCCGGGGGTGAAAAGGCTCGCTTAGTGCTTGCGCTAATTGTGTGGCAAAAACCGAACTTGCTGCTGCTTGATGAACCCACCAACCACTTAGACTTGGATATGCGTCAAGCCCTAACGTTTGCCCTGCAAACCTTTGAAGGCGCGATGGTCATCGTCAGCCATGATCGCTATCTACTGCGCGCAACCACCGATGACTTGTACTTGGTGCACGATCGTCAAGTCGCGCCTTTCGATGGGGATTTGACCGACTACTACAAGTGGCTGACAGAACAACAGAAAGCGGAACGTAGAGAAGTTCAATCTCAGCAACCTGCCAAAGACAGCAGCAACAGTGCCGCTGCCAAAAAAGATCAAAAGCGCCGAGAAGCGGAATTTCGCATCCAAACCGCACCAATTCGCAAAAAACTGACACAACTCGAAGCGAAAATGGACACATTGAACGCGGCACTGGCGCAAACTGAAGAGCAATTGTCTGATACTTCGCTGTATGAAGCCGAAAACAAAGCTAAACTTACCGAAGTGATTGCGCTTCAAGCTCGCAGTAAATCGGCACTTGAAGCGATCGAAATGGAATGGATGTCGGAACAAGAGACACTCGAACAACTAGAGCAGGAATTCAGTCGCTAAGATGAGCCAAGAGCACGTACGATTATCACTGACCTTAGAACGCTTATGGCAATTCAGTTTGCAATACTACAGCGTGCGAGAAGTGAAAGAGGCGTGCTTAAGTTTACAAAATAACTTCCACGGCAACGTCAACTTATTGCTGCTACTCAAATGGCTTGATGAGCAACAAGTGACGGTTGCCGATGCTGACTGGCAAAATGTCACTCAATGTATCGGTCGTTCAGAAGCGCTGCTGCACAGTTACCGAGAGTTAAGACGACGTTTGAAAAGCATGGTGCCAGATACGCTGTACCGCGAGGCGCTGCAATTTGAGCTGCAGCTTGAAAAGCAGCAGCAAGCTGACCTTGTGGAATGTATCAACGCATTGGCATTGCAGAATAACCATGGTGAACAATTAACGCTGCGTTACTGTCGCCAGCTTGGCTGTGAGCATTTGCATCTCGCCTTTAAAACCCCAGCGCCTCATTCTCAAAAACCGTAACTACATCAATTGCTCTCTCAGTGTATACTGGTCGCAATTCATAAAAATAATACGCTATGGTTATGACTCCATTTATCGCTGCTACTGGACTAACAAATCCACACCTTCAGACTCTGCTTCCTCGTTTATTGCGCAAACGCGCACGTTTTGAGCCGATGTGGCAAACGCTGTTTACACCTGATGGTGATTTTTTAGACCTTGCTTGGAGTGATGATTGGCGCTCAGAGCGAGTACAAAATAAACCCCTATTCGTCTTGTTTCATGGCTTAGAAGGCAGTTTTCATAGCCCTTATGCCAATGGCTTAATGTACGCCTTCGCACAGCAGGGATGGTTATCGGTCATGATGCATTTTCGCGGCTGTAGCGGCAAACCGAACCATCTGGCACGTGCTTACCATTCTGGTGAAGTTGAAGATGCACGCTTTGTGCTCGAATACATACGCAAGCAATGCCCGAATCGACCTATCGTGGCGGTGGGTATTTCTCTTGGCGGCAATATGTTGGTTAATTACTTAGCGCAATATAATCACGACCCGATCGTTAGCGCGGCAACCGTTGTCTCCGCTCCGCTCGATCTGTCAGCGTGTTCCACACGCATTGAACAGGGATTTTCAAAGGTTTATCGCGCTTACTTACTGACATCATTGAAAAAAAATGCACTAAAGAAACAGCATCTTTTACATAATGAGTTAGGTATTTCTAACCATCAAATTAAACACATCAAAAAACTTTACGAATTTGACGATCTCATCACCGCGCCTTTGCATGGTTTTCAAGATGCGCAGGATTACTACCAGCAGTGCTCAGGCCTTTCAAAGCTGACACAAATTCGCGTGCCGCTACAAATCATTCAAGCGCAAGATGATCCCTTTATGACGGATGCCGTGATCCCCAAATTTTCCTTACCAGAGAACATCCATTACCGCTTATTTACCCAAGGTGGCCATGTCGGTTTTCTCAGCGGTAGCGCGCTTAAGCCTAAATTTTGGCTCGAAGAAGCACTTCCAACCTATTACGAAAACCTGCGTCACGGCAACCCTATTGACCATCAATACAACGCATGATTAATCACATATCGCTTTAAATCGATACCCTTTTCTCCATGACAGTTTAAGAGGTCGTCATGCTTATTCCTTGGCAGCACATTGCGCCTGAAACACTGGATAATTTGATTGAAACGTTTGTATTACGCGAAGGTACTGATTACGGAGAGCAGGAAGTACCATTGCAGCAAAAAATCGAGCAAATAAAGAAACAGCTCGCAACAGGGGAGGCGATCATCGTCTATTCTGAGTTGCATGAAAGTGTGGATATTCAATTGCGTAAATAATTTCAGCTCAAAACAATCTACTCTTTTCGTGCTATATTGCAGCCATCGATAACAAGTACGTTACATACAGACAGGGTTTGTCATGTCAGCAAAACATCCAATTATCGCTGTCACCGGCTCGTCCGGTGCCGGTACAACTACGACCTCAGAAGCCTTTCGCAAAATGTTCAATATGATGAACATTAAACCAGCATGGGTTGAAGGGGATAGCTTCCATCGTTTTACACGGCCAGAAATGGATGTGGAAATTCGTAAAGCGCGCGAACAAGGGAAGCACATCAGTTACTTTGGTCCACAAGCCAATGATTTTCCTGCATTGGAAGAATTTTTCCGCCAATATGGGAAATTAGGCACAGGCCAAGTTCGCCGCTATCTACACTCTTTTGACGAAGCTGTGCCCTACAATCAAATGCCCGGCACCTTTACACCTTGGCAAGATTTACCAGAAAACTCGGATGTGATGTTTTACGAAGGTCTGCATGGCGGTGTAGTCGATGGTGATGTAAACGTCGCGCAGCATGTCGATTTTTTGATAGGCATGGTGCCAATCGTTAACCTTGAGTGGATACAAAAGTACGTGCGTGATACTCGTGATCGAGGCCATTCACGTGAAGCGGTGATGGATTCCATCGTCCGTTCGATGGATGATTACCTCAATTACATCACCCCCCAATTCTCACGAACTCACATCAACTTCCAACGGGTACCGACGGTTGATACTTCAAACCCACTTAACGCCAAGGGCATCCCTAGTTTGGATGAAAGCTTCGTCGTGATACGCCTGCGCGGTATAAAGAATGTTGATTTCCCCTATCTGCTCGCCATGATTGATGGCTCTTTTATGTCGCGCCACAACACCATTGTGGTGCCGGGTGGCAAGATGAGTTTTGCGATGGAATTGATCGTCAGACCGATCCTGCAGCAATTGATTGAAACAGGCAAAATTGGCTAAGTGATCGGACAAGTTGACGGTTACTTTTCATACCGTGATCATGTGCACAGTTTTGCTTAAAAAATCATGCCACTGACACGATTAAAATCAAGAAATCGTTTCTGAAAAAGGATACTATCCTTAACCGAAACACAAGTTAGCTTGCAGCATTTGGAAAGTGCTCTTATCCTAGTAAGCTTATTTTAGGCTTAGCTACAATATGGAAAGCGGCAAGCGTACCCTGCAGAGGAAGTGAGATATTATGGTTCTAGGTAAACCTCAAACCGATCCAACACTAGAGTGGTTTCTTTCACACTGTCATATTCATAAATACCCATCGAAAAGCACGTTGATTCATGCGGGCGAAAAAGCAGAGACGCTGTACTACATCGTCAAAGGCTCGGTAGCGGTATTGATTAAAGACGAAGAAGGTAAAGAGATGATCCTCTCTTACCTAAACCAAGGTGACTTTATCGGTGAACTTGGTCTATTCGAAGAAGACCAAGAGCGTACTGCTTGGGTTCGTGCAAAATCTCCTTGTGAAGTTGCGGAAATTTCATTTAAGAAATTCCGTCAGCTTATCCAAGTGAACCCAGACATCTTAATGCGTCTGTCTGCACAAATTTCTCGACGTCTACAAGTCACCAGTCAAAAAGTGGGTGATTTAGCCTTCCTAGACGTGACGGGTCGTATTGCACAAACGCTACTCAACCTAGCGAAACAACCTGATGCAATGACGCACCCAGATGGCATGCAAATCAAAATCACCCGTCAAGAGATCGGCCAAATTGTAGGCTGTTCTCGTGAAACTGTGGGACGTATTTTGAAGATGCTCGAAGAGCAGAATTTAATTTCTGCCCACGGTAAAACTATCGTGGTGTACGGAACTCGTTAATCTCAATCAAAATGATTGAGATTGAATGCATAAAGCCACCTTGGGGAACTCAGGTGGCTTTTTCTTTGGTGATATTTCGATACGAAAGTAAAAAGACGAGAGGCTATTGCATGTCAGTGCTTTCAAATATCTTATCTGCAGAGGCCGCCACAAAACCGCTATAGAGTTCACCGTTGGCCATTGGATAGCGTTTGGCAAATTCATAGAATCCACCGGGAATCACCTCCACTCCTTCCGTAAATTGCACTGATACTTTATCGGCCATGGTCGACGACTGCTCAAGCAGCACATCAGGTGTACCTTTCACTTCTCCACCATTTTCATTGATGGTAAAACCCGCTTGGCGTAAGTGATCATTGACCGCTTTCACTTCATTAAACGCCTGCAGTTGATTAACACTAACAGTGAAATGGTTCGCGCCATAACCATGCGCCGCCAACCAAGCGGCGTATTCACTTTCGTTGGCAAGCTGCAAATAATCGCTGTAGCTTAGTTGCCACAGGCGACCGCCATATAAAAAGTCACTGCTGTTTAATTTATTGCTATCGACTTGATGTACCAGCTTCTCCACAATGGCTTGGAGTGCAGGTGAGCACTCTTCCACTTTCAGCTCGCTTATGAATACTTTAGGCTGGGTCGGATCAGGGTGTTCATAGTGCTTCGCTACCAGCTTCTTACTTTCAAACACATAATCACCACAGGCAAGGTAGCCTAAGGCAAGAAAAGGCTTAGCCAGCGTTTCAATACCTAATGGCGCAACATTGAAGGTTCGCAACGCAATATGGTCATTAATCAAGGCTTCGTCTTCTTGAAGCAAGTGATGGACTTTGTCGGCAGAAGGGCAAAGGCGCTGAATGTAGTCATTCCATAATGATTGAAATAAAACGGTTGGCGTCATAACGCCTCCTTGTCTGTGCTCGGTTTAAACCATGCTAGTAGGCATGGGGTTTTAGATAAAGTTTACTGCTATAGCTCAACCCCAGGGCTGAGCGTGGCAGGCAGTTCTGTCGAACAACCTTCCATTGATGCCATTGGGTATGCGCAGTAATCAGCCGCGTAATAGGCGCTTGGTCTTAAATTTCCCGACGCTCCCGGCCCACCAAACGGTGCATCACCACTGGCTCCGGTTAATTGTCGATTACGATTTACAATGCCAGCGCGGATATGATCGACAAAGTAATCCCATTCGGCATCATTGGTCGACACTAAGCCTGCCGATAAACCAAAGCGAGTTTCATTAGCCAGTTGCACCGCTTGATCTAAGCTTTGGTAACGCACGACTTGTAACAATGGCCCGAAATACTCTTCATCAGGCAATTGACTAACTGCGGTGACATCAATAATGCCCGGAGTGACAAACGCCGCCTGCAAAGGTGTCGCGGCCAGCAAGCTGACGCCACCCAAGGCGCGTAAATTGTCCTGAGCAGCAAGAATGAACTGCGCCGCCGCTTGTGATATTTGTGGCCCCATAAAAGGTGCTGGCTCGGCAAAGGGGTGATCAATACGCAATTTTTGAGTGGCACTGACCAGCTTTTCAAGCAATCGATCGCCTTCATTTCCCTCTGGAACATAAAGACGCCGCGCACAGGTACAGCGCTGGCCTGCACTTAAAAATGCGGATTGAATAATGGTATACACTGCCGCATCAAGCTCACCATACTGCTTAGAGATAACCATTGGGTTGTTGCCGCCCATTTCTAAAGCCAGCATTTTCCCCGGCTGCCCAGCAAACTGGCGATGGAGTAAATGACCTGTATTAGCGCTGCCAGTAAAGAGAAGGCCATCAATGCCTTTGGCCTGAGCAAGCGCAATACCCGTTTCCTTCGCGCCCTGCACTAGGTTAAGTACACCCGCAGGTAGGCCTGCTTCTTGCCACAACTTCATCACAAACTCACCAGTCCACGGAGTCTGCTCTGAAGGTTTAAACACAACCGTATTACCCGCTAAAAGTGCAGGCACAATATGACCATTCGGCAGGTGGGCAGGAAAATTATACGGACCAAAAACCGCAAGAACACCCAATGGACGATGACGTAATACCAGTTGATTACCCGCCGCTTCGCGTGTGTTTTCACCAGTGCGATCATGATAAGCTCGAATTGATATAGCGATTTTACCCGCCACCGCTGCCGCTTCAGTACGCGTTTCCCAGAGTGGCTTTCCTGTCTCTTTGGCGATGATCTGTGCAAGCTCTTCACTGCGCTGTTTCACTTTTTCAGCGAAGGCTAAGACATATTGCTCACGCTCAACAAAAGGACGTTTTTTCCACTCTATAAATGCGACTCTTGCCGCCGTTACCGCAGCTTCTACTTGCGCGGGTGTGGCGCTATCGCCCTGCCAAATCGTCTCATTGTTATAGGGGCTAAGCGAAAGCATTGCCTCGCCTTGTCCAGCTAACCATTCACCTGCAATCCACTGAGTCATCTGTTAATCCTTACCTTCCAATGTACCTATTTTACTGCGCCAAAATTCGAACAAAATCACCACTATCAACCAATAGAGCTTGCGCCACTTTAGGTGAGATGATCACCGTTTCCGTTTCGCGGTTATAAGCACCTTTTGCAGCAGTAGCACGAAAGTTTTCAAACGAGCTATTGCAGATAAGATAATCTTGCGAGCTTGAATGCTCGGCCAGTTCCACTTTAGCTCGCACCGAGTGACGTACGGATTCGATATTGCGCAAATCGCACTCAACCGTTGGACCTGCATCAAAAATGTCTACATAGTTACGGCAGGTGAATCCTTCACGCTCTAGTAGCGTTAACGCTGGACGGGTATTGTCATGCACTTGACCAATCACCGCTTGTGCCTCTTTACTCAATAAGTTGACGTAAATCGGCAGTTTAGGCATCAGATCAGCAATAAACCCTTTTTTACCAATGCCAGTTAAATAATCAGCCATAGTGAAATCAATCGAGAAAAAATGCTCTTGCAGCCATTGCCAAAAGGGCGAGTTGCCTTCGGCATCAGACACACCACGCATTTCAGCAAAGATGGTTTTAGAAAAACGATGTGGGTGTTCCGCCATCATCAGAAAACGGCATTTCGACATCAAACGCCCATTCAACCCTTGACGAAAATCTGGACGTAAAAAAAGCGTACAAATTTCACTGCATCCAGTGTAGTTATTGCCAAAAGTAAGCAACTTGACGGTATTGTTGACCTTCAGCTTAGGCGACGAATGCACTATCGTGCTGATGTGATAAGAATAAAATGGTACGTCATGGCCAATCGATGCTTCAACGCCAGTCGTCCCTGCTACCTCACCGGTTTCAGAATCAAAACCGACCATCAGGTAACCTTCATCTCCTGGCTCTGAGACGTCGGGTTTAGCGAAGCTGTATTCAGAATGAGTAATACGGTTGGTTAAGAGCTTTTCATTCACGGGTAGTGATGTAAACCCGTGACCGGATTCAATAGCGCATGTGTGTAGCGCATCGTAGTCCGACATTGCGATAGGGCGAACAACTAGCATCAATACTTCCCTCCAGATGCTTGAAGTGGCCCAAGGCATCCTACCTTGGGCTGCTAGGCTTTTTCACTACATGAGTGATGCAATAGCTTTATCTAATCTTGCTAAGCCTTCTTCTATTTCTTGTTTGGTGATCACTAATGAAGGCGTCATACGAACCACGTTCATACCCGCAACCAACACCAGTAAACCTTGCTTGCCCGCGGCTTGTAGGATATCGCGAGCGCGACCTTGCCACTGCTCATTCAATGCCGCGCCAAGCAGTAGACCTTTACCACGGATTTCACTAAAAATGTGGTACTTCTCATTAATGTTAGCCAATCCTTCACGAAAGAGCGCTTCACGCTCCTTCACGCCAGTCAAGGTTTCTGGCTGGCTAACCACATTAACTACCGCTTCCGCTACCGCGCAAGCCAGTGGGTTGCCACCATAAGTAGAGCCGTGAGTGCCCACTTTAAAATGCGCGGCCAATTCGTTTGTGGTGAGCATAGCGCCAATAGGGAAACCGCCACCTAATGATTTCGCGGTACTTAAAATATCCGGCGTGACGCCCAATCCTTGATAAGCATAGAACTCACCAGTGCGGCCATTACCGGTTTGCACTTCATCAAAGATCAACAGGGCGTTGTGCTTATTGCACAATTCACGCACGGCTTGGACAAACTCAGCCGAAGGCGACACAATGCCACCCTCGCCTTGCAAGGGCTCCATCATTACCGCACAAGTGCGATCAGAGATGTGTGCTTGCAACGCTTCAATATCGTTATACGGTAGGTGGGTAACATCCGCAGGTTTAGGACCAAATCCATCGGAATAAGTCGCTTGCCCCCCAACCGTCACTGTAAAGAAAGTGCGGCCGTGGAAGCCTTGGTTAAAGGCGATGATTTCTGATTTTTGTTCACCATGGACATCAGCGGCCCAGCGACGCGCCAGTTTGAGCGCCGCTTCATTAGCTTCCGCGCCGGAGTTAGCAAAAAACACCTTTTCAGCAAAACTGACTTGCGTTAATTTTTTCGCCAAGCGCAAAGCAGGCTCATTAGTCATCACGTTACTGAGATGCCACAACTTATTGGCTTGCTTGGTGATCGCATCAACCATCGCCGGATGGCAATGGCCCAAACAACTCACCGCAATACCGCCAGCAAAGTCGATGTATTCATGACCTTGTTGATCCCACACTCGAGAGCCCTGCCCTTTAACTGGAATCATCTCCATCGGGTTATAACAAGGGACCATCACCTCATCAAACAGATTGCGATCTACATTATTTTCCACTGTCATTACACATTCCCTCTTGATACCGCATGCCAAGCAGATTGCGATCTTCCTAATAAACGCTTGAGTGGAAGATATTGTTTCGCTTTTTAGCTAATGCAGCATTGTATTTACAAATTATTAACCATTTCAATAGTGATTTATTCTTTTAGATCGGCAGAACCACCGACAATCGTCACTACTTATGATTATTTATGCATTAAGTCACCTCTTTTATGAAGCACTTTTTTATAAATAATATGAATAAGCACAACAAGGCCTTGAGGCGACAAGCCATCCCTCATTCCAACAGGATGTATGGTGCATAATATTGCAAAGATAAAAAACAGCAGAAATGATGAAGAAAATGTTAAGAAAGGTGATCGCAGTCCGGTTGAGAATGGTTCAACGGCGCAAAAAATTTGCGAGCAGTTGATGACCCTGTTCTGTTTTAATTGATTCAGGATGAAACTGCACGGCATCAATTGGCAGTGTTTTATGTTGGTAACCCATGATTTCGTCCATCGAACCATCGGCCTGTTGAGTCCAAGCGGTGAGATCAAAACAGTCCGCAAGAGAATCGGCTTTGACCACCAACGAATGGTAGCGAGTAACGGTTAACGGGTTATTGAGCCCTAGAAAGAGGCCACGGTTGGTGTGTTGGATCGGTGAGGTTTTACCATGCATCACCTTTTTGGCTCGCACCACTTGCCCGCCAAACACTTGCGCAATGGCTTGATGCCCAAGGCAGACTCCTAAGATAGGTAATTTACCCGCAAAATGTTCAATCGCGGCCAGTGAAATTCCCGCCTCATTCGGCGTGCAAGGCCCAGGGGAAATAACCAGATGCGTTGGGCTGAGCGCTTCAATGCCAGCGATATCGATTTCATCATTACGCACCACCGTCACTTGAACTCCCAGCTCACAGAAGTATTGGTACAAGTTGTAGGTAAAGGAATCGTAGTTATCGATGATAAGTAGCATGTGAATTAAAACGCTCTGGGTAAAAGTCAGCGAGAGGCGCTATTGTGCAATACTGGTTTGGAAAGGCAAGAAGTTATCGATTCTGTACTAAATACACTATTTGCACATTCGTTCATTATGTAACCAGTTCGGTTGTGATCATTATTTTACTTGCTCTCATTTGAAAGTAACACTTCTCATCGTATGGTCGAATAAGAGAATGGAAACAACGATAAAATAAATCTATCCCATAGTTAATGATCCATAAAAATAAAGCCAAGTAATCCGCTTACTTGGCTCTTCATGCTTATTTCCTAAAAATGTCGTTTATTTAAGCTGGGCTTTCTTGTAAATGCTCACTACTTGGTTGTTTGTTATGAGGCTGCCAAGGGGAATTTACCGAATAAGGCTGACGCACCGCTAATTCTGTTTCGGATAACACGCCATAACGAAGTACGGTGTGGTTATTTACCAGTAATATATCGTCAAGTTGTAAATCAAACACATGCTGTACTTGTGAACATTCAAGAATAGGAGTTAAAACATTGGCTACTTGATTGATATTGTCAATTTCAGTCGACGACGATATATGCTGCGCCAGTGAGGGGCTCCAACGTAAGTTCATTCCCCAATCCCCCTGCATAATCACAGGATAAGCAGCCGTATCATCGTACTGCACAATGGTATTTTTCAGCCAACCACTTGCTTGACCATTAAGACACAACGCAGCCAGTGAGGCATCGAGTAAGTTAACCTTCAGCGGAGCAGATGAACAGTAAATCGCCCATTCATCAGGAGTCATGTCAGCATAAGAATAGCGACGCGCTATGCTCGTTGACGGTGTTTTTAGCCCGTACCAACTGGGCTCTGCTAATGTACTACTCCGAACATATTCTTCCGGAAGCAGAGCATGATTTCCGGCAAACCACGAAGACCAAAATGAAGCTTGAGGCAACGGGCTAAAGCCTTTTAAACAGACAGCAGAGAATGCCTTTACCAATTGGCTCACTTGAGCCTGCGGTAGCGCGGTCAGTGAGCATCCATGGTGTGATTCTAACGTCAAACCAAACTGCTCTGTTTGTAGAGTGGCTTTTACCTCACGCATCAACTGTGCCTCGTTAGCATCTTCGATATTGAAACGCAGTAAACACCACAGCGTTCCTTGATGCATTACGGGAATAATCACGCCTTCACGTTGTTTGTGATTGGCCTGCGTATCAATAATAAATTCTCCGTGGCAAGCATCAAATAAGACACAAGTATGCCAAGGTGTTTTAAACGATCGCTCATCAAAAAGAAACAGCGAATATTTTTTGCCTTGCATTGGGTGTTCATGAATGCTGAGACGGATAGCGTGGCTCAAATGAGTATTGAGGAAATTATCGAGTGCACGTCCTTGCACCATCATTCCTTTAGCCATAAGGGCTAGTCGCTCACGTCGTTTCTTATAACTCAGCGGAGCAAGCGCATATCTCTGATCTTGATGCATGAATTTTTTCAAACCCAGATAGGTATGGTGCATTGCATTATCATGCTGTTTAAGACGTGCAAAATCACGCTCATATTCCGCATCACCAAAGCGCTGCTTTAATCCATTGAAATATTGATATTCATTTAAGTCATCAAACGCAGAGAAGTGCTCAAAGTTGATAATTTTGAGACAATCACTGGCGTTCATATTTTCCACCATATTCCGTAATTCATCAGAATAAGTGTAATGATGTTCTAAATCGACATTAATATAATCAGAAAATGTATGATAATCAGAAAAAATGTAAAACATCACTCCTGGAGAATATACAGATTGAATATCACGAATGGCATTAACAAATTTTTGTAAAACTCGATATTCACCCAAATCAGGCTTATAACCTAATACCTTATCTAGGTTATTCGTTTTACATGGAAAGGCAGGTAGTAATAATGTAATGACTTTGTTTTCAATGACACACTGAGCTATCTGTTTTTTTAACTTCTGATACCCAGTAAAAGTGGCGTCTGTTTGTGCTAATAATTGGTCTAATAAAATAAAAGCAATATTATCCACACATTGCTGCTGTTGATGATCAAGCATAGTGTTTCCTTATTAAAGGCGAAGACCATTGACGGAATGATGCAAAACCCTCGGCCTTCACTCTCGGTTAAAAAGTTTGTTTATAGATCAGCTAACAATTCAGCAGCGTGCGCAAGCGACGCGAAAGCCGCAATATAACCATCAGGGCGGATCAGTAAAGCCTGCCCCTGGTAGAATGAACTCTCACTCCAATACTGCCCAGGCTTCGCCTGATCGTACAGATGAAGGCAACGCACAAACGGAGGCATTTCGGATGGTAACTCCGCATCGCCAGTTAACAGAAGCGTAAAGGAGCGGTAATCTAGCCATTGGTAAAAGCGGTAACTCTGCTGATCACGATGCATCTCAAAGTCATACACTCGAGAACCGTTTAAGCCACCATTGCCATACCCAATGCCCATACCTGTGATGTTACCAGCTCGCTGTTCAACGATTTGTACATAGTCCTCCGCATGGGTTCCTCGTTCTGAGTATTTAGTCGCACGTACCAATGCACCAGAGCTTTCAATCACGCTGCGAGCCACTGGTTGGCGCTCAGCCTGATAACTGTCCAGCAGCGTAGTTGATGCCTGACCACGCAACACCATATTGAGCTTCCAGATCAAATTGAACGCGTCAGCAACTCCGGTATTGAGCCCTTGGCCGCCATTGACCGAATGTATATGGCAGGCATCTCCTGCTAGAAAGACCCGTTGCTGGTGGTCATACCGTTCTGCAACAGACTCCTTAACCGAGAAATAAGAAAACCACTCAACCTGCTTAAACGTCAGTGAATGCGGCGACATTGCTCGGTTAATGCGCTCGATAACCTCTTGCTGAGTAAACTCTTCGGTGTCCATACGGATATAAAAACGATCCAAATCACCTTCACGTGGAATCCAGGCAACATCTGACGTCTCAGCCTGAAATACGATGATTTCTGGCACTTTCGGAAAATCTGACTCAATAACACCATCAATCACCGCCCAGATAATTTCTGGTCTCTCGATTTCAAATGGAATCGAAAAATGCTGACGTACAAAAGAGCGCCCACCGTCTGCACCAATCACGTAACGTGAACGAACTCGCTCGCCACTGCTCAGTTCCGTCACGCAGCCTTGCTCATCAACAGTGATATCGACCACAGATAAACCACGGCGCACGGCCGCGTTCTGCGCTTTGACTGCGCTATCTAACGCTTTTTCAATATGTGCTTGCCCCAACATCAGAAAGTGAGGATAGAAGCAGCCTTGCAGCGCTGTCCACCAATGAGACTGGCGTGACAAAAATTGACCATCAGCCCATACCGAACTGGTATTACAGGGTTTGCCTTGCACGTAAAGTGGCTCAAATAAGTCAACTATATCAAGTAACTGCAGAGTTCGAGCATTAAGTGCATCGGCCCGTCCGACCACCAGTGGCCCATTAGATTTATCAATAACTTGTGAGTTCAGACCGCAGCGCTGCGCTAAATAGTGGCACATAAGCCCGACAGGGCCGGCTCCAACGATCATAATATCTGTGTGGTAATCACTCATCGGTAAGACTCCAAACTTGGGTTATCAAACGGTGGATCGCTTAGCACCTGAACTCGACGGATATGACGTGGGGTATGCGATAAAAAGCTTTCTCGACCATGCAGTAAGTTAAAGTTATCCGTAATGACCACATCATCATTTTGCCATTCGTGAGCATAAAAATGACGAGGGTCATACAGTGCGTCACGCAAGCTACGGTGGAACTCAGCTATTTGCTCACTATCAATGCCACTAAAGGTCACATTTGGTGGGTTTAGCAGATCACCACGTTCAGCGAAATGCGGTTCGGCGTAACGAATGACCTCGTGTGAGAGATAGGGATGTTGAGCAATAATCGGGGAAATGGTGTGACTGCAATAGAACTCCATCTCTCGCTGGTAGTGCCCCGTGACTTTTCGCCACAATGAGCGCTGCTGTTCGGTTGCGTTCTGTAGCGCCTTGGTTGTATGAGTGAAGGTCGTCCGGCCGCCTTGTGCTGGCAATGGCGCCTGAACACATTGAAATATCTGATATTCAGGCACTTGAGGACGGAACATGCCATCCCAATGCAGCGGCATATAGCTACTATCAAAAATATGGTCCTTTGGCTGATCTTTTTGAATTAGATCTAACACTTTGCCAAATGGCCAAATACTGATCTCTCCCCATTGCTCGCAATATTCCGCAAATTGCTCGGCCTGTTCAAAGGCTTTAAATCCACGTATCAATACCAACTGATGCTCAATAAATAGTTTACGCAGTAGTGCTATTGGTACTTCGCTAATGGGAATTTTTAATCCATTTGCTTCTATTTTTACTCCAAAAGGGTGGAGCTTCGTGACCTGATAATTCATCACCCGTTCCTTTAAATTAATTTTTAATAAAACGTTAGAAATAAAACAACATTGCATCCATCATTTTCGAAAATTCGGTTGGATAATATTAAAAATATTCACACAATATTGATATTTATAAGATTGACATTGCTAATTTAATTATTAATCCCAGTTTATTTAGGAATAGATATCTCAATAGTGCCATCATTCAGAAGAAATTTATTATTTGCCCGTATTTAAAGGAAACCAAAATGGTTTATATCTCTCTAATTAGAGCTGTCATTATTTGATGAATGACAAAGGTTGACTAGATAACAAAACAAGAACGAAAGGTTACCAATAAGGGAACAATTATGTTGAGTGAGTTAAAACGTATTGCCATTTTTAATAAAGTGGTTGAATACGGTTCGTTTACCTCGGCTGGTGAATCGTTAGGCATAGCAAAATCGAAAGTGAGCGAGCAAGTTAGCTTGCTAGAATCACATCTTAACGTACGTTTACTGCATCGCTCTACCCGTAAAGTTAGCCTAACGACTGAAGGGCACGCATTTTATCAACATACCAATGGCCTCTTACCGCTGGCAGAAGACGCGCTACGGGCCGTCCAGCATTTGTCTACCGATGTGGCAGGCGTGATTAGGATCGGTACAACTATTGATGTCGGCAGCTATATTTTAAGTCCGCTGATTTCAACATTTTCTGAGAGTTACCCCAATGTGCTGTTTGATATTCAACTCGAAGATGGTTTACAAGATCCAGTAGCCACACAATTAGATGTGCTGATCAGAATGGGTGAACTGACATCTTGCTCAATGGTTGGCCGCGAATTAATGCCTTTTAAAATGGGGATATACGCCAGTAAAAAATACTTAGCTAGTGCACCTTTATTAAGGAAACTACGAGATTTAGAGCAGCACCCATGGGTTGCGTTAACTTTATTGAATCTTCCTCAAGATAAAGTCACGCTAATCAATCCAAAGGGAGTGAGATGCGACATCAAAACCCGCCCTAAACATATCTGCAATGCGCCGCTTGGTGCGATGTCAATGGTACAACAAGGCATGGGGATCGGCTTGATTGCCAATTTTCTCGCTGACGAAATCAATGATCCTAACCTCGTCAGGCTTTTTCCAGATTATTATCTATCAGATAACACCATGAACATTCTTTACCCGAGCCGTCACCACCTTGCGCCACGAGTAAGGCTATTTATTGATTATTTAATTGAAAAAATCCGAGCGTGAGCAAAAACGCCCCGTCAGTTAACGGGGCGCACTTTAAGCCTTAACGACGACGTCGCCACATACCAAAGCCGAGTAATGAGAAGAGTGCTCCTAGGCCGAATGAACCGCCGTAGATGTTCAGTTCTAACACGGCAGGATCATGATCAGATGCGCGGAAATGATCTTGATATTTAGGTAAATCACCTTTGAATTCACTGTTGTAATCAAACAGTGTCGATTCACCGCCGTTGATATGCCAATCGGTCGCATCCACCACTTTGCCTTTCAAACTTTTGCTGACCAGCAAATGATCCAGTGCGCCAACTTCATCATTAAATGAGTAACTCCAGCTCTCTGGGTGTTTTATGGCCACGGCGTTAAGGTACCCATAATTGTGAGTAATCAACGCGCCATCATCACCAAATTGAGGAGTACCTGCAATGTAAGTATTACGTGCCGCATGAATGGTTTTGCCATACTTCTCTGGGCTGTAGTCCGTCAATACGAGCATCGGGTCTTCCATACCGTAAGAGTTCATATCACCCAAAATGACTTTATGCCCTTTTATTTTTTGTAACGCTTCACCTAAAGCAACTGCAGCTGCGACACGGAATTGTTCACATGCACCTTGAAAATCAAGATCTTTGCCGCCTTGCCCACCTTGTTCAACTGGTGCGGCATCTTCCCAACATGCCGAGCCTTTGGATTTTAGATGGTTAACCGCGACGGTAATTTTCTCATTGCCACCTTTAACTTTGAAGGTCGGTGCAAGCGTGTCACGCTGGTAATTTTTACCATCTTCAATCACTTTACCTTTGTCATCCAACACTTCTGGTGCTTGTTGGCTTGGCATTGGAATTACACGATTCTCTGTCAACTTCACTACTTTTTCACGATAAATCACTCCTGTGGTGATCACATCCGTGCCAATAGAATCAAGTTCATCGGTCACACCATCATTATTTGAGTCAATCGCGACAAAACGGTAATGCTTTTTCTTATCCGAGATCTGGCTGTTGATCTGATTGACCAATTGCGCAATCGCCGAACCTGCACCGAAACCGTTATTCTCAATTTCCATCAAACCGACAATATCGGCATCCAAACGTACAATCGCATTAACGATCTTCGCTTGCTGCAATTCAAATTCTGCAAGGTTATTAGCACCACGATTATCACCATGCTGATTTGCATCACCGCCAAACGGCGAGTTGAAATAGTTAAGCACGTTGAATGTGGCAATGCGCAGATCGCCTTCATCGATATCCGGTTTCTCGCTGCGAGGATCATTGCGCACGAAATTCTCTTGGTTGAGCGAATTGGTCACAATCAGACGATATTCGTTGTAACCGTATGAGAGCACACCTTCTAAACCTATGATGCTGTCATCAATGCGGATGTAATCTTCAGTCGAACCATTTTGATCAATATCACTGCGACCAAACTCTGGGTAGTACGGAATTTGGCCATCGGCGGCTTTCGCATCTGATTCAATAAACAAGCGGCGCTGCGCGTTTTCGATGCTCTGTTGTTTGGCTTGCTCAGAGCCCGCAGCGAAAAGCTGGTTCGGTTGCATGTTAATACGACCTTGCGCTAACACCATGTTATTGCGACGAGAAGCATAGTCATAACCAAAGGTACGCGTCACACGCATATCCAGCTCTGGTGTGGTTTTTACCAACATGCCTTCATAACGCTCTAATGTGTGTTCAAAGTTCTCATCGGTGGGCAAAATCTCTATCGCGGTCGCTTGTGGTGCCTCTTGTTCACCTCGTTTTAGCCATTGGTTGTTTTCGACTTTAAGCTGTGTGAGGTTGTAATACTCCTGTACTTTACCTTTCACACAAACCACATCCCCCGGTTTTAAACTTGAGCTTGATTGATCGGTAAAAACAAACAAACCTTCAGAGGTATTTAAGTTGTAATCATCTTCCAACGCTTGCAGATAAAAACCTTTAGTCAATCCTGTGGTAATGGCACTCACGACACCTTTGACAAAATATTCTTGGTCGGTGATGTA
Organism: Vibrio sp. V23_P3S9T160; assembly: GCF_963886625.1. Classification (NCBI taxonomy): domain Bacteria; kingdom Pseudomonadati; phylum Pseudomonadota; class Gammaproteobacteria; order Vibrionales; family Vibrionaceae; genus Vibrio; species Vibrio sp. V23_P3S9T160. The sequence goes on along the minus strand of NZ_CAWPDB010000160.1, from coordinate 1,790 downwards.
AGGGTAGCCACTAATAAGAGGAGAGGTTTGCCCTTCGCCTTGGATCGCTTGAATAGAGGTAAAGGCGGGCTCAGATCCCTCTTGAGTACAGGTAAATTCAGCCGGTGGCTCAACGGCATCGAGTGCGCCTAACCCTTCAATATTATCCTTGCCTAACGCGCTCCACTGCGCAGCTTGATAAGCCGCTGAGGGCGTGAGGCTATCGCTATTACGCACTAAAGTGGTGTCCTTGCCCCAGTTAATGCCGCCCATCACTCCCAACACATCATGTACGCTACCATCACTGTTTAGCAGCGCCACCGGATCATCACCGTTAAAATTAATCACCGAGACATCATTTTCATCACTCACCGCTTGGATAGCACTATTGGCGCTGGCATGAGAAATCACTAACACATCGTTCGCGGCAATTACTCGCCCAGTCAGGGGCAACTGTGTATCCCAGTTCCCACCGCCATTGCTTGATTTCGCTAAAATGAAATTGTCTAAACTGACGGATGCATTGCTAGTGTTAGCAATTTCGATGGCCTTATTGAAGCTGCTGCCTTCTACATACTGAGAAATAATAATCTCAGCTTGAGCTGATACAGCCAATGTGGAGCTTATCGCCGCAGCGAGTAATGTTCGGCCAAAGGGTTTAATTCGTGTCGATTCCATTGTTCACCTCTTTCCCTGCTCTGTAACCGAAGTGGTAAGCAAGGTGTTGTAAATCACGTTTATAAAGGGGATTGGTTCCATTTGCGCGTACAGTGTTGTGTTTTTAAATGAAAGATAAAAACATTCACCATTCATATCGAGATCAACATCGCATAGCTAGAGCAAATACTTGAACTAAGCGCAAACTTTCAACAAAGAAGGTAAAGGGGGTTTTCGACAGTGATATTGCAGTGAGGTGAAAAGTCTTATTTTTCTAAAAAGAAAAGCAAACAAGGTGCTCCATACACGACAAACACCTTAGTTTGATTATTGTGGCTGGCTAAAAGAGAGGTAGCGATCAAAGACTGCCTGGGCGCGACCGGTTTTTTGCGCATCGAGAAAATAGTCATTGAGCTGATTTAGCAGCGGCATCGAATTTTCTAAACTGCGACGAACTTGCACATGATACTGCTTGTTTTTAGCGAGCAAATGGTGAACGATTGGCCGATCAATTTGATATAGACCCAACTGAATTCCACCATAAATGGGTTCAATTTCACTCACAAACCAGTCACAGCGCTCTTTTTGCAGCATATTCAGCGCTTGCTGTACGGAATTTAAATAGAGAGAGGGCTCTCTAGACAGTGCAAAATTCTCATAATTAAAGCCATTAACTCCGCATAATACGCCATCAACGGATGGGTCTTGCAAATTTTCATAGTTGTCTGGCAGCGTAAAATAACCGAGTTGAATCGTATAAAGCGGCACCGAAAAATAGCTGTACTCAGCCCTTTCTGCGCGATAACTTGCATCCCATGTCAGATCGCAGCGACCGCGCTCTTGCGTCAGTTCATGTTGGACCCGCGCCCAAGGCATAAAATAAAACTGGTAATCGATGTTATGAGATTTTAATGCGTCCAACACCAGCGTTGTCGCTGAGCCAGTTAAGGAATCGGTTTTTTCTTGATGCGAACTCCCCTGCCAATAGGTAAATGGCGGCCAAACATTCGCATCACCAACACAAATACGAACTGGCTCTGCGGCGGCGACACTACAGATGAACATCAATCCTAATAACAGCAGTCGTCTCATGTTCAAAACTCATCATCATGGTTATGATTTAAAGTGTAGACCTAAGCCTACAATACAAAGAG
>NZ_CAWPDB010000159.1:0-20148 GCF_963886625.1 Vibrio sp. V23_P3S9T160 | reverse complement strand
GTTTCTACGCTGCGGTAGAAATGCGTGATAACCCCGAATATAGGCATCGCCCTCTAGCCGTTGGTGGTCATGAAAAGCAGCGTGGTGTGTTAAGTACTTGCAATTATGAAGCGAGGAAATTTGGCGTTCGTTCCGCAATGCCGACCGCTCAAGCCTTAAAATTATGCCCCAATCTGCTGGTCGTTCCGGGGCGGATGTCGGTATACAAAGCTATTTCCATTCAAATCCGACAGATATTCGAACGTTATACTTCCATTATTGAGCCGTTATCATTAGATGAAGCATTTCTTGATGTGAGTGATTCACCGCTATGTCAAGGAAGCGCAACATTGATAGCTCAAGCTATTCGCCATGATATTCACAACGAACTTCAACTGACCGCCTCTGCAGGTGTAGCACCTGTAAAATTTTTGGCTAAAGTGGCCTCTGATATGAATAAGCCTAACGGCCAATTTGTAATACCACCCGATAAAGTACAGCAGGTGGTCGATTCATTGCCGCTAGAGAAAATACCCGGTGTCGGTAAGGTTAGTCTGGAAAAGTTGCACCAAGCGGGTTTTTATAAGTGTGAAGATATTAAGCTAACAGACTATCGAGAGCTACTTCGTAACTTTGGCAGATTAGGCGCTTCACTATGGAAGAAAAGTCATGGAATTGATAATCGCGAAGTCGTGACAGAGAGGGAGCGTAAATCATTAGGTGTCGAAAGAACATTTAGTCAAAATATCTCAAGTTATGAAGAGTGCTGGCAGGTGATTGAACATCATCTCTACCCAGAGATAAAAGCGAGGTTAGACAGAGCGAGTGTTGATGGTTCGATTGTCAAACAAGGGATCAAAGTCAAGTTTGCCGATTTTCAACTTACGACGATTGAGCATCTTCATCCACAGTTAGAGCTCAATGATTTTCGAACCCTTTTGGAGAATATTTTGTTGCGGCAAAATGGGCGAGAAATTCGCTTACTTGGTTTACAGGTGATGTTAAAGCCAGAAATGCTCAATAAGCAGCTCAGTTTTTTTTAAATTAGTGAAACAAACTAACATTTATGTCATTAAATTGACGGTTTTTAGGTCGAAATCATTTATATTGCTAGCGAGAAATACTAACTCATCAAATATCCACACCTGATATGGTTAGTCATAAAACGATCGATGAGAGAAAACAATGAAAAAAGTAGTGTTAGTCACTTTAATGTTGTTGAGCTCCCCTTTGTGGGCAGCGCAGTGCCGAGTTGATGTGAACCATGAAGTTCACCTTGATGGTGATAAGGTTGAAATTCTCAAAACGAGCACCGACACTGTTTTGATGGATACACAGAACAATCTTTATATCCGTGGTGAAAAGATGGAGCTCGACAGTGACCAGAAAACGGCCCTTGAGCAGTATAGAGAAAGCATGAATGCTTCATTGCCTAAAGTAAAACAGATGGCGAGTGATGGCTTAGCGTTGGCGAATGATATTTTGGATGATGTTGCGAAAAGTATTGAATCTCCCAACGCCTTCGATAGCGCCAAGCAATCCATAGCCGCTTTTTTTGCCAATATTGAATCTCGTTATTACAAAAATGGTGAGCTGGTTCTCCCTGCGCAGACTTTTGAATCAATGACGCAAACTTGGGCCGATGATTTTGAAAAAGCGAAAGCTTTATTTAACAAAGAGTTTATATCCGGCGCCTTCGATGCCCTTTCACTGAAAATGAGAGAAGAGGGTGGCTTAAACATCACAAAATTGACCGATACCATGGCGGACTTAAAAGTTAAGTTAGCCGAGCGAATTCAAGAAAACGCCGCCACAATTCAAAAAGAGAGTCGTGATTTTTGTGAGTCTCTTAATGATATGGTTGAGCAGGAACAACAACTGCACCAAAAAATACCAGTATTAAAAGATTATCAAGTCTTTACCATCTAAACTTAAAGAGCACATTCGGTGCTCTTTATTTGTGTCTATGATGTTAGGTTAATTTACTGGTATGGATGTTGTTTAATAATTTTAGCTTGAGACGGTTAACAGCATTAGTTTCAACAGCCTTCGTTGTGCTGTTTATTTTGTGTTATCTGCTATTTAAGTTTATGTGGTCTTATGATCGCGCCGTTGAAGATGCTCTTTCCTTGCAACGAGGTGAGGTTAACCGAGTTCGAACTGTTCTTAATATGCAAAAAACGGACATGGGGGCATCATTGGCTGATTATGCAGCATGGAATGAAATGGCCGATTTTATTGCTAAGCCTAATGATGATTTTATTCGCGACAGTATTGGTACTCACACCTTTGAATCCAAGTCATTAGACGGTATTTTTATTTTTAATCCAGATGTGCAATTAGTTTGGGGCCAGCGCTACGACTATGAGACTGGCCATGAAGCCAGTTATGATGCGATTCGATATAATTTTGGTGATATTTTAGCGGACGCGATGAAAGCACCAAAAGATTTCATCAAACCGAATCTCAGTTTTATCGTGATAGACGACAAACCTTTTATCGTTGCAACCTCTCGGGTTTGTAATAGTGACGCAAAGGAGTGCGACAAAGGTTATTTACTTTTTTTAAAAAGGATCAGTGGACAGTTTATCAATGAGCTTGTGATTGCAACTGGGGTGAATGTGGAAGTGATGCTGATCAAAAGTCTTAATGATCAAACCGTTGCCGCGCCACATGAAGATAATATCTCTTACCTTGAAATGCTTGATTATCGCAATCGTCTTACTGTATTGATTAAAGTAAGTCATACCGTTAAAGTCCCACCGTTTATTCAATGGCAGGAGCTGTCTGGGCTTGCTTCATTCTCTATCCTAATGTTTTTCTTGAACTTAGTTGTAGCGAATAAAGTAGTCAAGCCAATCAATGATGCCAATCAAGTACTGGATCAATTTAAAGCATCGGGTGGAAAGATGCCTAGTGAGCGATCCTTCATATCGAAGGAAATGAAAGAGTTTTCTCGTACGATGAACCAAATAGTATGGGAGCTGGAAACCAGTCGGCGTGAACTAAAATGGCAATCAGAGCACGATCCACTCACACGTATTGCGAACCGCCGTCGTTTAGAAAAGGTCTTTAAAAGCTATATCGTTGATTATCAATTTAGATATATCGTATTGTTTTTGATCGATATTGACTATTTTAAATTGTTCAATGATCACTACGGCCACTTAGAGGGTGATGAAGCATTGAAATCTGTTGCGACCAGCTTAAAAAAATTGGATTTTGGCGGTGAAAAACTGGTTACTCGCTTTGGTGGAGAAGAGTTTTGTGTAGTTTTGGCGAGCGACATCGAAATTGATGGTCAAGCTTATGCTAAACGACTGATCGAATCGGTTGAATCACTGCGCATTACCCACCAATTTTCCCCAGCTAAGAAGACGCTTTCAATCAGCGTTGGAGGGGTTGAAATTGATACCCCACAGTTGAATCACTATCTAGATTTCTTTCATGTGGCTGATAGAGCACTTTATGCAGTCAAAGCACAAGGAAGAGGTCGTTATCTCGTGCAAAAATTCACCTCTAATCTCCCGTTAATATTGCCTGTTCAATAATCTTTACGCAGTAAATTCTGTTTATTTTTGCAATGCTTGTTTAATAAATAAGCAGTGGAATTGCTCTATTTGATTGCCTGTATTACCGTACTAGCTAACTAGTCTATTGATATTTGTGTGAGTGGTATGACACAGTCTGATTCTCGTGAACATTTTGGTTCACGTCTTGGTTTTATTCTTGCGGCGGCGGGTGCGGCAGTTGGCCTAGGTAATATTTGGGGCTTTCCAACCCAAGCGGCAAGCAACGGCGGCGGCGCATTCTTATTGGTTTATTTGGTGATGATCATGGTCGTTGCCTTCCCTATGTTAGTGGTTGAAATGGCGATAGGCCGTTTTGGGCAAGCAAACCCTGTTGATAGCATGCGCTCATTAACGCCTCATCCACTAGGTAAAATGGTCGGTGGCTTTGTCGGTTGGATTGGTTTGAGTGTTCCGAGTGCGGTACTGGCGTTTTACAGCATCGTCGGTGGCTGGCTAATCTGCTTTTTACTCGGTGCGATGACAGAGTTATTGGGTTTTGTGGAAATCACAGCTTGGTTGAAAGGGTTTAGTGTTGAGCGTAACTTATTCGGAACCTTAGTGTTTTATATTTTGACGATTCTAATCGTGCAAGGTGGTGTTAAAGACGGGATTGAAAAATGGTCAACGCGTTTAATGCCTGCATTGTTTGTACTGTTTGGTGTGCTGTTTGTTTACATCATGATGCAAACTGGAGCGATGGAAGGTTTACAACACTATTTAGTCCCTGATTTTTCAAAGGTGTTTGACAGACATCTCTTACTGGCGGCAATGGGGCAAGGTTTCTTCTCATTAACCATTGGTGGCTGCTCGATGTTGATTTACGGATCTTATCTGAGTAAGCAAGAAAACCTGCCGAAGATGGCACTAAATGTGACTTTAGTTGATACCGCCGTGGCTTTCATTGCTGGCCTTGTTGTGTTGCCTGCGATGTTTGTTGCGATGCATAAAGGGGTGGAAATCTATGCCGCTGACGGTTCTTTACTAAATTCAGATACGCTCGTTTTTACTGTGTTGCCATTGATGTTTGATAGCCTTGGTTGGATGGGGCAGGTGTTTGCTATCGTATTTTTCACTTTACTGACGATCGCCGCGTTAACCTCTTCTATCTCTATGCTGGAATGCCCTGTAGCCTTAGTCAGCGAGCGTTTTAATACGAAACGCGCACCAACAAGCTGGGTATTAGGCGCGTTAATTGCGCTAGTCAGTGTCGTTATTGTTTATAATTTTGGTGCGCTATTTGGCTTAGTAGCAACGGTTGCGACGCAATATTTGCAGCCGACAGCAGCGCTGATGTTCTGCCTATTTGGCGGTTGGGTATGGCGTCGTCACGCGAAAGTCAAAGAGTTAGAACAAGGTTTCCCTGAGTTCCAATTGGGTTGGTTTGGTAAAATCTGGCCTTGGTATGTGAAATTTGTCTGCCCTGTATTAGTGGCTACGGTGATTTGGGCTTCGTTCGGTTAATGAGTTACTTTCTTCATCCCACTCACGCTTAAACAGCATAAAGCCCTTTGAATAAGGGCTTTATTATTGAACTTATGTGTCTCTATTGTTTAGACTTATCGACAATTTAGACCATCGACGGTGGCATCAAGTGTCCCGTGGTCAGAGGTTCTAAATCGCTGTCTGCGACCTCTTCAATAAAATCGCCCACGACTTGCTCAACCATCTCATCGCTTTGCGAGAAGTAGGCGAGATGGAATACGGCATCTCCTTCATTAACAAGAGGCAGAGTTTGTTGGCCAATCACAATACCCCCCTTATTGGCTCTTAATTCGACTTCGACATGACCAAGCGGTGAGTTGATATAGGCAAGCACTTGTCCTTTTTCGACCTTGTCACCAAGCGTCACCACGGTGCGCAAGATGCCATCGCTTTCGGCTCTGAGCCAACTGGTTGATTTTGCGATGATCGATGTCGGTACGGCCTTGCGACTTTTGCGCATCATACCAATGGCTTGCATGGTGCGTTTCACACCGACAATACCCGCATTGATGGCAATAGGTTCAAATTTTAGCGCTTCACCTGCTTCATAAGTTAATACTGTGATGCCTGATTTCTCTGCTTCACTTCTGAGCGAGCCATTACGCAGTGGAGAGTCGATGATCACTGGGGTTGCAAATGCTTGGGCAATACGCAAGGTTTCAGGATTAGTGAGATCGGCGCGGATTTGTGGCAAATTCGTGCGATGAATAGCACCAGTATGCAGGTCAATGATGTAATCACAACGTAAAGCGACTTGGGAAAAGAAAGTATGTGCAATGCGAGAGGCGAGGGAGCCAGTTTCACTTCCAGGGAAGCAGCGATTGAGATCGCGTCGATCAGGAAGGTAGCGAGATTTATGAATAAAGCCAAAGGCATTGACGATGGGGACAACAATCAGTGTCCCTTTTAGTTTTTGCGGGTCGATGGAGTTGATCAGTTGACGGACTATTTCAACGCCGTTCAGTTCATCACCATGGATGGCGGCATTAACCATTAAGGTTGGGCCAGTGGATATTCCATTAATGATTTCGATAGGTATAGAGAGTGGCGAGTGTGTATAAAGCTTAGCCGCTTCTAGCTCCATTGCCTTGCGCGTTCCTGGGGGAACTGAATCCCCCAGGAAATGAAATGTTGTGTTTTTCCTAACCTTTGCCACGTGTTTTTGTCCCTTTCGTTGCCGCATTTTTTTCAATAAATTCGACAATCAACCCGGCGATATCTTTACCAGTAGCGGCTTCAATACCTTCAAGACCTGGCGATGAATTGACTTCCATCACTAATGGGCCACGTTCCGATCGCAAAAGATCCACACCCGCAACATTGAGACCCATAATCTTCGCCGCATCGATAGCCGTCTTACGTTCTAGAGGGGTGATTTTTACCAAAGAGGCCGTTCCGCCGCGGTGTAGGTTAGAGCGAAACTCACCATCGGCACCTTGCCGTTTCATGGCTGCGATAACTTTGTCGCCAATAACGAAACAGCGAATATCGGCGCCACCAGCCTCTTTGATGTACTCTTGCACCATGATATTGGCTTTCAGGCCCATGAACGCTTCGATCACACTTTCTGCTGCTTTGCGTGTTTCCGCTAACACTACACCGATGCCTTGAGTTCCTTCAAGTAATTTAATCACTACCGGTGCTCCTCCGACCATGTCGAGTAAGTCTTTGACATCATCGGGTTTACTGGCGAAACCAGTAATCGGCATACCAATGCCGCGACGAGACAATAGCTGCATTGAGCGAAGTTTATCTCTGGAACGGCTAATAGCCACAGATTCATTGACGGGATAAACCCCCATCATTTCAAATTGGCGTAATACCGCAGTACCGTAAAACGTAACGGATGCACCAATACGAGGAATGACTGCATCAAAACCCGCTAACTCTTCACCTTTAAAGTGAATTTCGGGTTTTTCAGAATTGATATTCATATAGCAACGCAGCCCATCAATCACTTTGACTTGGTGGCCACGGCTTTTACACGCTTCAATCAGACGCTTGGTTGAATACAACGAAGCATTACGTGACAGAATACCAATTTTCATTATTTGCTCTCCTCGAAAGCGATTAAAAACGATTTAGTTGGATTAACTAAAATTCGACGGTGCATTGCGGTGCGACCTAATAGCATACGAAAACCCATATTTTCGCGATTGGTTAACGTTATTTCAATGGGCCAAGTTTGGTCGCCCAAACTAACGTCTGACTGAATAACGTAGCGGGATTCTTCATGGCCGCCAGAATCACGGACGATTCGTTCATCGAGGACCTTAGCTTCACAAACCGTGACTTTTTCATTATTACGTTGCAAAGGATGGATCCAAAAGCGAACCCAAAGAGCCTCTTCTTTGGTGAAGCTCTCTACCTTAAATGCGTGTAAGCACGACGTGCGGGCTCCGGTATCGACTTTGGCATTAATTTGCTCAATACCTAACCCTGGAAGGCTGAGAGTTTCTCGCCATCCGACAATCATTTTTTCTTTCATCGCAGTTTCAATATTTTTGGAGAATGTAAGACGCCGCTAAGGAGTAGCAGCATCCCCGATACAACTTTTAAATGGTGTTATCGCTTGAAGAGAGTGTGGTGAATAACTCTAGGAACTTCAAGGGGGCGAACTCTAGCAGTCACAAAAAATGTGCGCTAATGAAATTAATTTGCCTTATCGATAAAATTAATTGATAGAAAAGATGTCGAAGTGGAGGCCGAATTCCCTTGCTAAAGCAAGATATTCATCTACTTGCTATTAAAAAATGGCTAAGGAATTCGACATCCGAGTAGGTGTTAAGCTTTGGCTGGAATGTGCTCTAGTAAGGCAACCATTTGCTCCCAGAAAAGGTCGACTGTGTCGATCTTAACTTTCTCATCCGGTGAGTGAGGGAATTTAATGGTTGGGCCAAATGAAACCATATCCATATCTGGGTAAGGTTTTTTGAAAAGACCACATTCTAGGCCAGCATGGATCACCATGATATTCGGTTTATGACCGTAAATACCTTGGTACATGTCTCTGAAAACAGCCATGATCTCTGAATCGGCATCTGGTTTCCAGCCCGGATAAGCACCAGTAAAGGCAATTTCCGCATTCGCTAGCTCAGCAACGGATTTGAGCATGCTTTCAACCTGTTGGCGACCTGAATCAATCAGAGAACGAATAAGGCATAACACAGTCACAGAGTTTTCTTGTGTAGTAATAACACCGACATTCAATGAGGTTTCAACCACGCCTTCAATTTCATCGCTCATCCGGATCACACCGTTTGGACACGCGTTTAATGCGGCAATAAAACGTTGTTGATCAACAAGAGCGAAGACATTTTCCGCATTGTCTTGCGGGTTGTTGAAAGTGACAATTCCCGTTTCGACGCGTCCAAGCTCTTCTTTCACTAGCTGGGTATAGGTGCTAAATAGCTCATCCAGTTTTACCCCATTTTCGGCAGGAATGGCCACGGTGACAAACGCTTCTCGAGGAATGGCGTTACGTAGGCTACCACCGCGAAACTCGATCAAACGTAAATCAAGTTCTTGTGCGTGACTAGCAAGAAAGCGAGCCAGTAGCTTGTTAGCATTCCCACGGCCAGTATGGACGTCACACCCAGAGTGACCTCCTTTTAACCCTTTCAAAATCAATTGATGTGTTACGTAACCAGCAGGCATGGCTTGTCGTTGGATATTAAAAGTCATTGCACCATCAATACCACCAGCACAGCCCATATACACTTCGCCCTCTTGTTCTGAATCAGTATTGAGCAGGATCTCTCCTTCTAACCAACCCGCTTCAAGGCCGAAAGCACCTGTCATACCCGCTTCTTCATCAATCGTCAGTAACACCTCAATAGGACCGTGCTTGAGCTCTTTTGACGCGAGAACAGCCAAACATGCAGCCATACCCATGCCGTTATCGGCACCTAAAGTGGTTCCTTTGGCCGTTACCCATTCGCCATCGATATACGGTTGGATAGGGTCCTTAGCAAAGTCGTGCTGCGTGTCTTCGTTTTTTTGCGGCACCATATCAATATGAGCTTGTAGAACCACACCTTTCTTATGTTCCATGCCAGCTGTCGCTGGTTTTTTTATGAAAACGTTGCCGGTTGGATCTCGGCGTACCGCTAAACCCTGCTCTGTCGCCCACTGGATGATGTGTTGGGCTAAGGCTTCTTCATGCTTAGACGGGTGAGGAATGGAACAGATTTTATCGAAAAATTGCCATACGGGTGCCGATGACAATTTACTGATTTCAGAATAGAACTCAGACACGGAATACTCCTTTTATTCGAGCTTGCCAGATCATGAACAGGCGAAATGTTTCTTTGGTAGCGATATCGACTAGATCTGAGCATGACTTGTAGTGGTGGACAGCATACCACTCTCGACAATCAGCGAGTAGCCTCACCGCTTGAGAATTGTTTTATTGGTGTCACATTAAATCGACTGTAGCGTATAGAAGAGATGACACAATCGGCGATGAGATTCTTCCCCTTACCGCCTAATAATCATTTTTTGCTGATATTTGTGTAATTTAATTACCTAAATCTGTTGATGTAGATCATCAAAATAAAATTATGTGATTTTTATCACGCTAAATATTGTAATTTAATTTCTTGGTGGTATATTTGTAACCAACTTCGAAAGCGAAGAAAAAATGCTCAAAGGATGAGTCCGTTTATCGCCTCCATGGAACCGAGAAATCAAATTTATGTTCAATTGATTTTATAAGGTGATAGTTATGAAAGGTTTACCATCAGCAATGTTCTGGACAAACAAGTCTGTTTACACTGGCAACTTTGCTTACCCAACAAGCTTTGGTTATTAAGACTTTAAGCATGTTATTTGAACTGTATGTTCACCCCCTAGATATTGGAATTTTTTTGTAGTCAGTTTGGCTAAAATGATTCGCCGCCACCTCAGATGAGGTGGCGTTTTTTTATCTCAATGTTCAGCACTTCCTTTACGGCTCAATGGCAATACGATATGGAAATCCGCTTTTTCTTTTTGAAGAAATGAAGCGCGACTAGGTTCATAAGCCATTAATAAAAGCATATTACAGCCTTAATTCTATCTGGAATTTGTGATCTGATCTCTCTATAATCCACAGCCAATCGATTACGCAACCGTTTACTTTTTACCCTTATAGGACTCGATCATGCTCGAAAGGCTATTTAAACTTAGTGAATATGGCACAAACGTGCGCACTGAGGTTATCGCAGGAATAACGACATTTCTCACGATGGCATACATTATCTTTGTTAACCCTGCGATCTTAGCGGATGCCGGCATGGACCGTGGTGCAGTATTTGTTGCTACGTGTCTTGCGGCGGCTATTGGCTGTTTCATCATGGGCTTTGTTGCCAACTACCCAATCGCACAGGCTCCGGGTATGGGGTTAAACGCATTTTTTACTTACGCCGTTGTGCTCGGCATGGGATATACATGGCAAGTTGCGCTGGCGGCGGTATTCGTTTCTGGTGTGCTGTTCATTTTTCTTAGTATCTTTAAAATCCGTGAGTGGATCATCGGTTCGATTCCGATGTCATTACGAACGGGGATCTCGGCCGGTATTGGACTTTTTCTTGCCTTTATTGCCCTGAAAAATGCAGGCATTGTGGTTGATAACCCTGCAACTTTGGTTTCTGTCGGCGCAATTACTTCTCTTCCTGCTGTACTCGGTGCGATAGGTTTCTTCCTGACGATTGCTTTGGTTCATCGTGGTTTAAAGGGTGCTGTAATGATCGCGATTCTTGCGGTTACTTGCCTTGGTTTAGTGTTTGGTGACGTTCAGTGGCATGGCATTATGTCGGCACCACCAAGTATTGCGCCAACTTTTTTGCAGCTTGATTTCTCCGCCATTTTTGAAGTGGGTATGATTTCAGTGGTATTTGCGTTTCTGTTTGTCGATCTATTTGACACGGCTGGCACCTTAGTTGGCGTGGCGCAAAAGGCAGATTTGATTGGCAAAGATGGTAAAATCCCACGTCTAAATAAAGCATTGCTTGCCGATTCTACCGCTACGTCAGTCGGTGCCCTGCTGGGTACATCAAACACAACCTCTTACATTGAAAGTGTGGCGGGTGTTGCTGCTGGCGGGCGCACAGGGCTGACGGCAGTCGTTGTTGGCATTTTGTTCTTACTTGCATTATTCTTCTCGCCATTAGCTGGAATGATCCCTGCGTACGCTACGTCTGGTGCATTATTTTACGTGGCAATTTTGATGCTTTCTGGTTTGGTCAGTATTGATTGGCGCGATTTAACAGAAGCGGCTCCTGTCGTCGTTACCTGTTTATTAATGCCGCTGACATTCTCTATCGCAGAAGGTATTTCTCTTGGTTTCATTGCTTATGCGGCTATCAAACTATTTAGTGGCAAAGGGCGCAGTGTATCGATGAGTGTGTGGGTGATGTCAGCCATCTTCATCTTTAAGTATATCGCCTCTGCAATGTAATGAACGACACAGATTATTTAAATAATTAGGTTTACAACAATGAGCAATAAATTCGTTATCACTTGGGACAACATGCAGACTTACTGTCGTCAATTGGCAGAAAAACAGATGCCTGCAGAGCAATGGAAAGGTATTTGGGCGGTGAGCCGTGGTGGTCTGGTTCCTGGTGCCATATTGGCGCGTGAATTAGGTATTCGCCATGTCGATACGATTTGCATTTCAAGTTACGATCATGATCATCAGCGTGACATGACAGTGATCAAAGCACCTGAAGGTGACGGCGAAGGTTTCTTAATTGTTGAAGATTTGGTCGATAGTGGTGATACCGCACGTAAGCTACGTGAAATGTATCCTAAAGCGAAATTGATTGCGGTGTGTGCGAAGCCTTCTGGCGTAAGCTTGTTAGATGATTATGTTGTGGATATTGCTCAAGATACGTGGATTGAGCAGCCATGGGATATGACGATTCAATACGCAGAACCGATTAACCGTAAACAAAAGTAATGCTTTTCTTGCGTTTATTTGAAAATGGCCCTTTATCGGGCCATTTTTTTTATTACTATTAGAGCACCGCTCTCAATTGAATCGACTTATGTCTGAATCTAACAGCCAAAATCTTTCTGAAACCTTGTTCCAGAAATACAAGCAAGCCCAAGAAACCTCGGCATTGACCCGTTATATGCCAAGCAGCCAAGAAATTTTGGACCTAAAAAAACAGCAAGAAGGGTACGTTTGGTATCGAAATCTCAGGCGTTTACAGTGGATATGGCAAGGTGTTGATCCAGTAGAGCAAGAAGAAGTTCTCGCCCGCATTGCCTCTTCGAAACATTCGCGAACCGAAGCGGATTGGCTAGATACGGTTATGGGCTATCACAGTGGTAACTGGGCATACGAGTGGACTAAGCTGGGTATGCGTCACCAAAAGCGCGCTAATGACAAGCAAGACGAAGAGGCGGCTAATGAACTTTTTTCCGCGTCGCTCTGCTTTAGCATTGCTGGTTATCCGCATCTAAAAAATGATAATTTATCCTTGCAGGCACAGATACTGTCAAACAGCGCTTATAACGAAGCGGCCAAATTGACTCGTTATGTGATTAAGCAAGTTGAAGTACCCTATAAGAACAAAAAAATAGTCGCTAATTTGCATTTGCCCAATACCGATAGGCCTCATCCGGTCGTTTTGGTTAGTGCCGGTTTAGACAGTTTGCAGACGGATATGTGGCGTTTGTTTAGAGATTATCTCGCGCCTAGAGATATTGCGATGTTAACCATTGATATGCCCTCCGTAGGTCATAGCTCCCATTGGCCCTTAACTGAAGATTCTTCATGTCTGCATCAAGCCGTACTCAATGAACTGGAAAGCTTGCCTTGGGTTGATCATCGAAAAGTGGGGCTTGTTGGATTTCGATTTGGTGGTAACTCCATGATCAGGCTCTCTTTTCTAGAGCAAGATAAAATCAAGGCTTGTGTTTCATTAGGTGCACCTATCCACGATATTTTAGCTTCGCCAGAAAAATTGAAAAAAATGCCCAAAATGTATATTGATGTGCTGGCGTCTCGTTTAGGTAAAGACGTGGTGGATATTAATAGCCTTGCTGGGTTGATGCGAGCGTGGTCACTGAAAGTGCAAGGTTTTTTAACCAGTAGGCGAACTAAAGTTCCGATTTTGGCTTTAGGATTAGAAGGTGATCCCATTTCACCCTATTCAGATAATCAATTAGTTGCAATTTTTAGTGAATATGGCAAAGCGAAACAGATAAAAAGCAAAACAATTACACAAGGATATGAGCAATCCCTCGATTTAGCGATAAAGTGGTTAGAAGATGAGCTATTTAGGTGACTTTTCTACTAAATTAGTTAAGCATGATATTGGTATGCGGTAACAAGCATATGATTAATAAAAATAATGATCGTTCTTAACATTGAAATGGAGAGTCAATATGTCAGAAATGACCCACACCCCGACTCATTATCGCTTATTGTCTGCTTTAAAAGCTATTGGACCTTATTTACGAGAAGGCCAATGTCGTGAGGATCACTACTTATTTGATTGCCTTGCGTCTTGCGTTAATGACAAAAAATCCCCAGAAAAACGAGAGTTTTGGGGCTGGTGGCTGGAACTTACTAAGAAAGAATCAGGGTTTGAGGCTAAGTATCATACAGGACGTTACAACTTAGCTGGCGCGTGGGATGCCGACGCAATTCCTAAATCCGTATTTTCTGAAGTCAAACGTACCCAAGAAGAGTTTCATGCCAAACTGGTAGCGAGTCTCTATGAGCGCTTTGAATTGAGTGTTGAGATTGCACAAGATTCCGCTGAATTCGTCTGATTTTCGTTATCCCCTTACCCTCGTGATGAAAAAGGTGCTTTTTAGCACCTTTTCTACTTGTGAATTATTGCTTTGATTGCTAAAACATCAGCTCTTATGTGTTTTCCATTTCAGAAGAAATCATGACAACGAATCAACAAAGCGGAAAAGCGGTGCAACTTCAAACAATCGTTGTGAAGCTAGGAACCAGTGTATTAACCGGTGGTACTTTGGCGTTAGATAGAGCTCATATGGTTGAGCTTGTCCGTCAATGTGCTGAACTGAAAAAGCAAGGCCACTCAGTGGTGATTGTATCGTCGGGCGCAATTGCCGCTGGTCGAGAACACTTAGGTTACCCCGCACTCCCCAACGCAATGGCTAGCAAACAGTTGCTTGCTGCGGTTGGGCAGAGTCAACTGATTCAAGCATGGGAATCTCTTTTTGCCATCTATGGGATTAAAATAGGTCAAATGCTACTGACTCGTGCCGATCTAGAAGATCGTGAGCGTTTTTTGAATGCGCGAGATACCATTAATGCTTTGGTCGAGCACGATATTATTCCTGTGGTCAACGAAAATGATGCAGTGGCAACCAGTGAAATCAAAGTGGGCGACAACGACAATTTATCAGCCTTGGTTGGTATCTTATGTGGTGCCGATAAACTATTGCTGCTGACTGACCAAAAAGGGCTCTTCACCGCGGACCCGCGTAAAGATCCTAACGCTGAACTGATTAAAGAAGTCAAAACCATTGATGATACCTTGCGTAAAATCGCTGGGGGTAGTGGTACCACGCTTGGCACCGGAGGTATGGCAACTAAGCTTCAGGCCGCTGATATTGCTCGTCGTGCAGGGATTGAAGTCATTATCGCCGCAGGGCGTGCCAGCAACGTTATTTTTGACTCTTTAAGTGATGCGCCACAAGGCACCCGTTTCTTGCCATGTACCGAAGCGTTAGAAAACCGCAAACGCTGGATTTTAGCGGGTCCTGCCGCTTCTGGTGACATTGTCATTGATGGCGGAGCCGTCAGCGCTGTAGTCGCGAATGGCAGTAGCTTATTAGCGAAAGGGGTAGTGAATGTCAGTGGTACTTTTGCACGTGGTGAAGTGGCGCGAGTAACCGATAAACAAGGCGTATTAATTGCCCGTGGCATCGCCGCTTATTCCAGCCAAGACTTAGCCAAAATCGCGGGCAAACACAGCAAAGATATCGGAGGCATTTTAGGTTACGATTATGGCTCAGAAGTCATTCATCGCGATGATCTTGTTGTGATCCAAGAATAGTAAGGAAAAGAAAGTGGATTTAACCATAATGGGTAAAGCCGCCAAACAGGCCGCTTTCCAGCTCGCTACCGTTTCAACGACACAAAAAAACAATGCATTAGCGATCATTGCCGATGAACTGGAGGTGCAGAGCGCCGCGATTTTAAAAGCGAATGCCCAAGATATCGAACTGGCCCGCCAAGCCGGGTTGAACGATGCCATGCTTGATCGCCTATTGCTCAATGAATCGCGCCTGCAAGCCATTGCTAATGACGTGCGTAATGTGATTAATCTCAATGACCCTGTCGGTAGTGAAATCGATAGCCGAGTGCTTGAAAACGGATTGTCATTGTCTCGCCGCCGAGTACCGTTAGGTGTGGTGGGCGTTATTTATGAAGCGCGTCCTAATGTGACCATTGATATTGCGGCATTGTGTTTAAAAACGGGTAACGCCAGTATTTTACGGGGAGGGAAAGAGACCTTTTTCTCCAATATGGCGCTAGTCAACGTTATTCAATCGGCGCTAGAAAAAGCACAACTACCAGCGGCTGCGGTGCAGTATATTGAGAAACCGGATCGCGAACTGGTTTCACAGCTGCTCAAGCTGGATGAATATGTTGATATGATCATTCCGCGCGGCGGCGCTAGCCTACATAAAATGTGCAAAGAAAACAGCACGATTCCGGTGATTATTGGTGGTTTTGGCATTAGCCATATTTTTGTTGACCAATCGGCGGATCTGGACAAATCAGTCGAGGTAATTGAAAACGCCAAAATTCAGCGCCCTTCTGCGTGCAACGCACTGGATACTTTGCTGGTTCATCAAGCGATTGCGAGTGAATTTTTGGCAAAACTGGTGCTACGACTTAATGATCAAGTGACCTTCGTTGTTGAGCCAAAAGCCCAAGCCTGCATGAGCCATGCGAAACAGTTGAGAGAGGCCGTTGAAGGCGATTTTGACACCGAATGGCTAAGTTACACTTTGGGCGTCAAAGTGGTCGATGACGTGCAGCAAGCGATTCAACATATGCGTGAACACAATGCAAGCCATTCGGATGCGATCATGACAAATGACCTATTTAATGCAGAGCTGTTTATTAATTCCGCGGGCTCTGCTGCAGTGTATGTCAATGCTTCGACGCGTTTTACCGATGGAGCTCAATTTGGTTTAGGCGCTGAAGTGGCCGTTTCGACCCAAAAATTGCACGCTCGCGGGCCGATGGGCTTAGAAGAGTTGACCAGTTACAAGTGGGTTGGCAAAGCCAATTACTTATCACGCCGTTAAGTTCTTTTCGTTATGGATAACGCAAAGTGTGGTTGTTAACAAAATAGAGATTGAAAAGGGGCTGATGCCCCTTTTGCGTTCAACTTGCGTACTAATTCCGGTACACTGATGCTCATTGCTATGGAGGTGATATGCATTGTCCTTTTTGTTCAGAGAACGACACCAAAGTGATTGATTCTCGTCTTGTCGCAGATGGCCATCAAGTGCGCCGTCGCCGTCAATGTTTGGCATGTAATGAACGTTTTACCACGTTTGAATCGGCCGAGCTCTTGATGCCAAGAGTCATCAAATCAAATGGAAATCGTGAACCGTTTAACGAAGATAAAATGGTCGGTGGTATACAGCGAGCATTAGAAAAACGCCCCGTCAGCGCCGATGCGATTGAGCTTGCAATCAGTATGATTAAATCTCAGTTGCGAGCCACTGGTGAGCGAGAAGTTCCAAGTAAAATGATTGGTAACTTGGTGATGGAGCAGCTCAAAGTACTCGATAAAGTCGCTTACATCCGCTTTGCCTCCGTGTATCGTAGTTTTGAAGATATTCGTGAGTTTGGTGAAGAAATCGCGAAGCTGGAAGATTAATCGCTTATGTTTACTCCTTTTGATTATCAAATGATGTCGCGAGCCATTGAGCTTGCTAAAGGTGGCGTTTTTACCACTCAACCTAACCCCAATGTCGGCTGCGTGATCACTCAAGGAGAGCAGATTGTTGGTGAAGGTTTTCATGTTCGTGCTGGTGAGCCGCATGCCGAAGTACACGCCTTACGCATGGCAAACGAGCAAGCGCAAGGCGCTACCGCTTATGTCACTTTAGAGCCTTGCTCGCATCATGGCCGTACACCGCCTTGCGCTGAAGGCTTGATTAACGCCAAAGTGGCGAAAGTGATTTGCGCAATGCAAGATCCGAATCCTCAAGTCGCTGGGCGTGGTATTCAAATGTTGCGTGACGCTGGGATTGAAGTCGAAGTCGGTTTGTTAGAAGCGGATGCCATCGCGCTCAATCCAGGTTTTATTAAACGCATGACAAGTGGGATGCCCTTTGTCCAATTGAAAATGGCCGCAAGTCTTGATGGACAAACAGCACTCAATAATGGTCAGAGTCAATGGATCACTTCAGCGGCCGCGCGGCGAGATGTGCAAAAATTTCGCGCCAAAGCGGGTGGGATTTTATCGACCAGCAAAACAGTGATTGAAGATGATGCTTCATTGACTGTGCGTTGGGATGAACTACCTCCATCAGTGCAAGTGAACTACCCACAACATCAGTTACGCCAACCAGTGCGAGTCATTCTTGACAGGCAAAACCAACTCCATGATGGTCTAAAGCTGTATCAACATTCCGGTGAAGTATTGGTGCTTGGCACTGAACATACGTCATTGCTCAATAGCAACCAGACACAATTTGAGTTAGCGGATACCTTAGCTTATTTAGCTGAGCAGTCACAAATGAATCATCTCTGGGTAGAAGCTGGTGCCACACTGGCTCGTTCACTGATCCAAGCCCAATTGGTCGATGAGATCATTTTGTACTTAGCGCCTAAAATCATGGGTAGTGATGGTCGGGGGCTATTTGGTGCTTTGGGGCTATCTTCCATGGCGGATACGCTAGAGTTAATCATCAAAGATGTACGACAAATTGGACCGGATATTCGGATCATTGCCGTACCTAAAATAAAAGATAAATAGCATGTTTACAGGAATTATCGAGGCGGTAGGTACACTTGCCGCGATTACACCCAAAGGTGAAGACATCAGTGTGACCGTGAAAGTCGGTCATCTTGATATGAGCGATGTCAAACTTGGTGACAGTATTGCCACAAATGGTGTCTGTTTGACCGTGGTAGATTATAACAGCACTCAATATACAGCGGATCTCTCACTAGAAACGCTCAACAAAACCGGGTTTGCTCACTATCAAGTTGGTGACAAGGTCAACCTAGAAAAAGCCATGTTGCCGACCACTCGTTTTGGTGGACACATTGTTTCTGGGCACGTTGACGGTGTTGGTGAAATCATTGAACGAAATCCTGTTGGTCGTTCGATAGAGTTTTGGGTAGCGATCCCACCGGCATTGAATAAATACGTGGCTGAAAAAGGCTCAATTACAGTAGATGGTATCAGCCTCACTGTGAATGATTTAAGAAAGAATGCCTTTAAGCTGACCATAGTGCCTCACACTTCTGCCGAAACGACCATTGATGCGTTTCATGTTGGGCGTAAAGTGAATTTGGAAGTGGATGTGCTCGCGCGTTATATGGAGCGTTTGCTGCAAAACCAGCAAGATGAAGAGACACCAGAGTCGAAAATTAGCTTAGCATTTTTACAACAAAATGGTTTTGCGTAAACCGCGTATTGTCCCATGCCACCACGGTCGTGGATAAATCTAAGTCAGGGACTGTGCGGAAAATAGTTCAGCGATAGGAAAATAGAGTATGCCAATAAGTACCCCACAAGAGATCATTGAAGATATTCGTCTTGGGAAAATGGTCATTTTAATGGATGACGAAGATCGTGAGAACGAAGGTGACTTGATCATGGCCGCCGAGCACGTTACTCCTGAAGCGATTAATTTTATGGCTAAATTTGGTCGTGGCCTGATCTGCTTAACCATGACTAAAGCTCGTTGTCAGCGTTTAGGCTTGGCTCCTATGGTGCAGGATAATAATGCTCAATACACCACCAATTTTACCGTCTCGATTGAATCGGCCGAAGGCGTAACCACCGGCATTTCAGCGGCCGATCGCGCCGTGACGGTACAAGCTGCGGTGGCGAAAGAGGCGAAAGCTTCAGACTTAGTGCAACCTGGGCACATTTTCCCACTGGCTGCGCAAGAGGGGGGCGTTTTAACTCGCGCTGGACACACGGAAGCCGGTTGTGATTTAGCGCGCCTTGCGGGGTTAGAGCCCGCGTCTGTGATCGTCGAAATTTTAAATGATGATGGCACCATGGCGCGTCGCCCTGATCTTGAAGTGTTTGCCGAGCAACATGGTTTAAAACTCGGTACGATTGCCGATCTGATTGAATACCGTAACAATACTGAGACGACCATTGAGCGTGTTGCACAGTGCAAGTTGCCGACAGAATACGGTGAATTTGAACTGATCACTTACCGCGACGTGATTGATAATCAGATCCATTACGCATTGCAAAAAGGAACATTGGATGGTCAAGCGCCATTGGTGCGAGTTCATCTGCACGATACCTTTACCGATTTGCTGCGTAGCGATCGCAATGCTGAACGCAGTTGGACTTTAGATAAAGCGATGCAGCGTATCGGCCAAGATGGCGGCGTATTGGTCATTTTAGGTAATGAAGAGTCGAGCGACTTATTGATCCACCGCGTTAAAATGTTTGAGCAACAAGACAAAGGCCAAGCGCCTACTTTAGCGAAAAAACAAGGCACTTCACGCCGTGTGGGGATTGGTTCACAAATTCTGGCGGATTTAGGTGTTCGTGATATGCGTTTACTCTCCTCAGCCAATAAAAAGTATCACGCTTTAGGCGGTTTTGGCTTGAATGTGACTGAGTATGTTTGCCAATAACGTCATCTCGTTTTAGCGCTTAGAACCTAACGTCACATTTAAAAATACACCGTAATAAAACCAATAAAGGAAGCCCAACGCCTGTCTCTTATACACAAATCCCCAAGCCTCTGCTTGGGGATTTTTTTGAACTAATTTTATGTTTCATGATCTGATCATCTAAGCAATAACAAGGATGATTAGAATGACTTATATAGAACCAACCCTCTGGGCACAAAAGCAATTTGGTCAAGCTCACCTCAATGACCCAAGACGTACTCAAAGACTCGTTGCCCTAGC
>NZ_CAWPDB010000158.1:0-20341 GCF_963886625.1 Vibrio sp. V23_P3S9T160 | reverse complement strand
AACATGGAGTTAGAGAATGATCCAGCCTAACGAGTTAAGCAAAGCAACTTGTGCTCTCCCACCACCGAATGAAATGATCTTGAAATGGGCAGCGGAACGCCCCAACCAAGTTTATTTAAGACAAATTATTAACAGACAATTTGTTGAATACACCTATGCAGAGGTTGCCGACAAAGCACTCAAACTCGTCTCTGCACTGCAAGGATTAGGCGCCAAACCTCAAGATAAAATTGCGCTTATTTCTAAGAATTGCGCTGAATGGTTTATTTGCGATCTCGCAATGATGCTCGGCGACTTCATTAGCGTACCTATTTTTCCAACCGCAGGCGCTGATACCATCGAATATTGCCTCACTCACAGTGAAACAAAAATAGTGATTGTAGGTAAACTCGATAACGGGCAAGCCACTCAGCAAGTGCTCAACAATTTGCCCGATATAATTAGCATCGCGCTCCCCTATGATTCAGCTCCCACTTGCGATCACCTGTTTACAAAATTGATTGAGCACTATCCGCCAAGCACAGAACGCCCTGTACATTATGACAACAAGTTGATGTCTTTAGTCTATACATCGGGTACGTCGGGCTTGCCGAAAGGGGCTATGCTGACCTACGGTGCATTTAGCTGGTCAGCTCAACAGCTTATAAACCACATTGGCATTCAAGAAAACGACCGTTTATTTTCCTACCTCCCTTTAGCTCATATTACTGAACGTGTTTATATTTTTGGCTCTTCCATCATGGGTGGGGTACAAACGGCTTTCCCTGAATCATTAGACACCTTTATTGACGATGTCAAAATGCAGCGCCCGACGCTCTTTATCTCAGTACCAAGGTTATGGACTCTATTTCAGCAACGCATTCAAGACAAATTACCGCAGAAAAAGCTCAATTTTCTGCTAAAGATCCCTTTTGTAAGCACGCTGATTAAGAAGAAACTTGCTGATGGCTTAGGGCTTGATCAAGCACGTGTGCTTGGTTGTGGCTCGGCTCCCGTATCACCGGCGTTATTAGAGTGGTATCACCAAATTGGGCTAAACATTACCGAAGCTTGGGGCATGACAGAATCTTTTGCTTATAGCACCCTGAACTACCCGTTTAGAGCCGACAAATTGGGGTCGGTTGGACGAGCTGGCCCAGGAATCGAACTTAAAATCGCTAATAATGATCATGAGATTATGGTGCGTAGCCAAGGACTATTTTCTGGCTATTATAAAAATGACATTGCAACTCAAGAGTCATTTGATAAAGAAGGATGGCTACATACTGGCGATATCGGTTTTATTGATGCTGAAGGTTATCTCACCATTCAAGGGCGCAAAAAGGATACCTTTAAAACAGCCAAAGGCAAGTTTGTGGCTCCCGTACCTATCGAAAATAAACTGTTCGAATACACTCGAGTCGAGATGATGTGTCTGATTGGATTAGGGCTTCCCGCCCCTATTTTGCTAGTTGTTCCACATAATTTCCCTCATTTTGATCGCGTTCGTTATGAGCGTACTACTCAAAAAGTCATTAAGCGGATGAATGAGGAATTGGAATCGCATGAGCAAATCAAAGGCGTGCTAATGATAAAGGAGCCATGGTCAATCGAAAATGGTGTCCTCACTCCTACCTTAAAAATCAAGCGGCATGTATTAGAACAGAAATATCATGAAATGGGGCACAATTGGCCAAAAGGACAACTGGTTGTTTGGGAAGAGTAATCCATTCTAATTTAGCAGGTTGGACTTAGCCTCTAACCTGCCAATACACCAAGTTTTCACACTAACAACCTCCTATATTGCCTAATATTTTGTCCTAATTTAACTCCTGTGCCTGCTATACTTAGCTTAAATAACGCTATTGAATAATTGAATCATGACACAAGATAATAACCCGCTGCATGGGGTCACTTTAGAAAAACTACTCACGGAGCTCGTTGAATACTATGGCTGGGAAGAGCTCAGCTATATGGTCAATATTAACTGCTTTAAAAAGGATCCGAGTATTAAATCAAGCTTGAAGTTTTTACGTAAAACTGAATGGGCACGTATTAAAGTTGAAGAAATCTATATCAACCTTAAGGGCTAACTAAACGATATGAATTGAGTGGTATAAACTACCTTCTCCCGGCAGTTTCCACTTTGATCGGCTCTGCTTTTATCGGTTTTTATACCCTTTTCTATTTCGTTGTTACATAAAAAAGCCCCACCAGCTTTCACTGGTGGGGCTTTTTACGTTCAGCTTAGCTTTTAAGAATTACTTCTTATCTGCTTCTTTACGTGCTTTAACGTCAGCAATAACTTGCTCTGCAACGTTTGCAGGACATGCAGCGTAGTGTGAGAACTCCATAGAGAACTGACCACGACCAGATGTCATTGTACGTAGGTGACCGATATAACCAAACATTTCAGATAGAGGAACGTTCGCTTTAATACGTACACCTGTTACGCCAGCTTCTTGATCTTTAATCATGCCACGACGACGGTTAAGGTCACCGATAACATCACCAACGTGATCTTCTGGAGTAAACACGTCAACGTGCATAATTGGCTCTAGAAGTTGAGCGCCAGCTTTAGGCATAGATTGACGGAATGCACCTTTCGCTGCGATTTCAAATGCGATTGCAGATGAGTCAACTGCGTGGAAGCCACCGTCGAACAGTTCAACTTCAACGTCTAGTACAGGGAACCCAGCAAGAACACCTTGGTCCATCATAGACTTAAAGCCTTTCTCTACCGCAGGCCAGAATTCTTTAGGTACGTTACCACCAACAACTACTGATTTGAACGTGAAACCTGAATTTGGCTCACCTGGTTTGATACGGTAGTCGATCTTACCGAACTGACCAGAACCACCAGACTGTTTCTTATGCGTATAGCTGTCTTCAATTGCTTTAGTGATAGTTTCACGGTAAGCAACTTGAGGAGCACCAACGATAAGATCAATGCCGTGTGTACGCTTAAGGATATCAACTTTGATATCTAGGTGAAGTTCACCCATACCTTTTAGGATGGTTTCGCCAGTTTCTTCATCAGACTCAACTTGGAATGATGGATCTTCTGAAACCATTTTACCTAGCGCAATACCTAACTTCTCAGAACCGCCTTTGTCTTTAGGAGCAACAGCGATAGAGATTACAGGCGTTGGGAAAATCATTGGCTCAAGAGTACATTCGTGTTTAGGATCACATAGAGTGTGACCAGTTTTCACGTTTTTCATACCAACGATAGCGATGATATCACCCGCTTGAGCGGAATCAAGTTCGTTACGATCGTTCGCGTGCATCTCAACCATACGGCCAATACGCTCAGTCTTACCAGTAGCACTGTTAAGAATGGTGTCACCTTTCTTCAGTTTACCAGAATAAATACGGATAAACGTTAGGGCACCAAAACGGTCATCCATGATCTTGAATGCAAGTGCGCGGAATGGTTCGTCAACAGAAACTGTTGCAACTTTACCAGTAGGCTCACCTGTTTCAGGATCAGTCAGATCTTGAGGTACAACTTCAGCTGGAGCTGGAAGATAATCAACAACGGCATCTAGTAGAAGTTGCATGCCTTTGTTTTTGAATGCTGAACCACAGAATGTAGGGAAGAACGCTAATTCACGAGTACCCTTACGGATACAAGCTTTTAGTTGCTCAATAGTTGGCTCTTCGCCTTCCATATAAGCCATCATTAGCTCGTCGTCTTGCTCTACTGCAGTTTCGATTAGCATTTCACGGTATTCTTCAACTTGCTCTACCATGTCTGCTGGAATTTCTTTGATTTCGTAGTTTTCTGGCTGACCTGAATCATCCCAAACGTAAGCTTGACGGTTTAATACGTCAACAACGCCAACGAATTCGTCTTCACGACCAATTGGAAGAGTCATAACAAGTGGGTTTGCGCCAAGAACTTTCTTCACTTGTCCTACAACGCGGAAGAAGTCTGCACCCATACGGTCTAGTTTGTTTACGAAGATCAGACGAGCAACTTCTGAATCGTTCGCGTAACGCCAGTTAGTTTCTGACTGAGGTTCAACACCGCCAGAACCACAGAATACACCAACACCGCCATCAAGAACTTTCAGAGAACGGTAAACTTCAACTGTGAAGTCAACGTGCCCAGGAGTATCGATAACGTTAAAACGGTGATCTTTCCAGAAACAAGTCGTCGCTGCTGATTGAATTGTGATACCGCGTTCAGCTTCTTGATCCATGAAATCCATGGTAGAAGCGCCATCGTGTACTTCACCTGTACGGTGGATTTTACCAGTAAGCTTAAGAATACGCTCAGTGGTAGTGGTTTTACCGGCATCAACGTGCGCGAAAATACCAATGTTTCTGTATTTTGATAAATCTGCCATTGTCTTACTCTGTTAATAAGGTATAAAGTGCGCGCAGAGTATATCACAATCTGTCAAGACTGATACCCTTGCATACGCTTGCTTGAAAAAAAATATAGTACGGTTACGAACTGTCGGTGAAATATAGGTCATAACCGTAAAAGAGGCGAGTTTAATTAAGATTTATAACTCATCAAATGCTTCAATTGCTTCAGATAATTTCTTCACACCGTGCAATTGCATGCCAGGTATTCCACCTTTAGGCATATTCGCCATCGGAATAATTGCTTTCTTAAAACCATGTTTAAATGCTTCATTTAATCGCTCTTGACCACTAGGTACTGGGCGAATTTCTCCGGCCAAACCGACTTCGCCAAACACCACAACATCTTTAGCAAGTGGTTTATCTCTGAAGCTTGAAAGCAGTGCCATAAGAAGTGCTAAATCGGCGCTTGTTTCCGTCACTTTAACGCCACCAACCACATTAACAAACACATCTTGATCGGACATTTGCAAGCCACCGTGCTTGTGAAGCACTGCCAACAATAAAGATAAGCGATTTTGCTCAAGCCCAACGGCGACTCGCCTTGGGTTCGCTAATTGTGAATAGTCGACCAGTGCTTGGATCTCCACTAGCAGTGGACGCGTTCCTTCCCATACAACCATCACCGAACTGCCCGAAGTATCTTCTTCGCCTCGCGAAAGGAAAATGGCAGAAGGATTACTCACTTCACGCAAGCCCTGTCCCGTCATAGCGAAAACGCCGAGTTCATTGACCGCACCAAATCGGTTCTTGTGACTACGCAATGTACGAAAACGACTATCAGTTCCTCCGTCGAGCAATACCGAGCAGTCAATAATATGCTCTAGCACTTTTGGGCCAGCCAAAGAACCGTCTTTAGTAACGTGTCCGACTAAAAATACGGCAACGTTGTTTTGCTTAGCGTAGCGTGTGAGCGTTGTCGCAGACTCGCGCACTTGTGCCACCGTACCGGGAGAGGATTGGACGTCAGCCACATGCATCACTTGAATTGAGTCTATGACCATGATGCGGGGCTGCTCTTTTTCAGCGATTTGGCAAATGCGATCTACATTGGTTTCCGACAGCATTTTAAGCTTATCTTTAGGTAAACCAAGACGTGAGGCTCGCATCGCGACTTGCTGAAGCGATTCTTCACCCGTGACATACAAAGCAGGCATTGACACCGCGAGCTGACACATGGTTTGCAGCAATAAAGTCGATTTCCCAGCGCCAGGGTTACCACCGATTAAAATCGCCGCGCCGGGTACGACACCACCACCCAATACACGGTCCAACTCTTTAAAGCCGCTAGAAAACCGTGGGACTTCCTGCAGATTAATATCCGACAGCACTTGGACTTGTGATTCCGTTACCGCCCCAGCGTAACCACCTAGTCGCTCATTACGTGCAACCTGCGGCGATGCTGCCAAGCGTACTTCGGTGATAGTATTCCATGCACCACAAGCACTGCATTGACCTTGCCAACGCGGAAAATCTGCGCCGCAATCATTACATACATAGGCGCGTTTTGCTTTTGCCATGCTTCCTCAACAATTCCTGTTTCTTGTTGGTAACCTATACTTTTCAAGCTTAAAGATTAAACTGTTAAGTAATCATGAAGTGATATAGGTTGATTTACGTTTAAATAAAGGTTGAACCTTCGCAACAGATAACTAAAGATTATGATAACGATGCCGATTAATCTTTGAGACGGACACTCTAACAGAAAAGTATGCAGCAATCTGAAATTCTATCAATCGCAGAGCGTTTGATCCCAGCTTACCGTTTACCTGATTTTGAATACCTTCTTTCACAAATGACAGAAGATGAATCACCGTCGGCAAAATTACTGGTCAAAATGGAGCTCAATCGCATCATGGCTCCTTGTGTTAAAAGTATTGACTTGCGAGGTCGGGTACAAGGGGAATGCCGAGAATATGAATTAGATGGCCGCAAACATTGGTTCGACGATGTGGCCTTTAACGCGTATCACAAAGGGGTCAAAAAATTTGGTGCGTACACGGAAGGTGTATGGGAAGCATTAAACAATACGCCAAACAACTTCCGTGTGATGCAACAACGTGGTGCCCAAAACCCACAAAAAGACGGTGGTGGCAGTACGTTTTTTGAGGCTGAGCCAATTAAGCTTGGTTATGATCTCAAGCGTCAAGAAAATCGCTTAAAAGTCACCTCACAAGTTGAGATTCACCTACCTAGTAAACAGTTGGTCAATGGCCTCAGTGTTGATCTATCCGTTTCGGGTGCAAAATTTAAAGTTCCCGCCGCTTTTAACTACAAGCTCGGTGAGGTGATCAAAGTCTATTTTTCCGAACTCAACAAAACGTCAGAAGTGGTTGGACTGCACCACGCCATTGAATATCGTATTTTAGGTATTGATGAGTCTTACGATAACGATGCCGTGAAATTTCTGCGTACGCTAAAACTTTCCGACACTAACATCATCGAAAAAGTGATTACTGAATCGCTGCAAAATAACACTCAAAAAGCGCGCCACGATAACCAAGATAAACTCATCCGAGCTCGAACCCGTGGTTACGAGCACACCTATTTAAAACACACCTGTAACTTACCAGTGTTTTTTAGTGGCAGTGAATTGAAGTTGGTGCTGCTGACTGAAAATAACCAACCGATCTGGCAATACTGGCACGACGAGCGTAATCAACAAGCACTCGGTTCGTTATTCAATAAAGAGCGGATGGAACAGTTAACCAAGCCGGGGATGCGGGGTAGCAATAATGTGCTTTATGCTTTTAAGCATGAACATCAGGAAAAAACGCTCTTTTTTTCAATGATGATGCCCGAGGCCAACCGTGAACAAAGAAAAATGTTTTGGCATGTTGGCGCTCGTCGACAAAGTTGGAAAGCGTTTCGCTTATTTGTCTTTGAACTCTCGGATGAAGAGCGTCAAGAACTTGCGGTTCATGCCCATGAATTGTCAGATCGCTCAAGCCACTTAACGCACTGTGGCGTTTTACAAGAAATTGGCGATGAGGATTCGGCAAAAGATTACCTATTGACTGACAAACCCAATTTACCCAATAGCGAACTCAATAAATTTCGTCATCCAAGGCAGATCATTGGTCAACCTACAGGCATTTATTTTGATGCTCGCTCGCGTAGAAAAGAGCCTCGTTACCAATTCAAGACACCGCTAACCATCACCTCAGACTCTGGAGTAAATGCGACTGGCCATACGGTTGATTTATCTAAACGTGGTTTAAGTATTATTGTTGATACACCACTACCAGTGAAAGCAGGCGATAACGTCACCATCAATTACCACGAATTACAGCTTTACGACAAAAAGCTGCCACTGCATAGCCTTCCCTATAATGTCATTCGAATTGGGCCCGAAGGTCGGCGTCTACAATTGGTGATAGAAGAAAATATACATACCATCAAAACAATCGCTTTTTTCAATAGCATTATTGAAAACAATCAAGATAAGTTGTTACAGAAAGAAGAAGTTCTACCAAGTCATAACTTGCTGGAAGGGTTGCACAACATCTTGCTTGATAAGATGATAAGTTCGCCGATTTTCGTTGATAAACACGGTGCAAATTTACGCCCTAAAGTGATTGGCGTAAATTACCCCTTGCCGCCTCATCTTGTGTTACTGGCTAAATTAGGCCAAGAAAATCGCATCACGTTAGAGCCAATATTCAAAGGTCACACCAATACGCTACTGGCTAAACCGATGCGACGCATTGAAGGAGCGATACCGCAATATCACGACGTTTATATTGCGGCAATCAAATTTGGCACGCGTATTCAATCAATCCAATCGAAATTATTAAGTGATTTTGAAAACACTAAAGAGCGTATTAATTTCATTCAAAAAGCGCAGCACATGGGTGAAATTTACATCTTGAGGATTTGCAGTGCACCCGTCTTTGACCCAATTACTACGCTGCTGCGCAGTGATCTCAATGAGTTGGCACAAATTAGTCTTCATCACGCTCGTACGCTAGAAAAAGAGATCACCTCAATCATTGGTTATGGAGAGGTGATCGATATTACAGAAGAAGTATTGATCCGCTTAGAGCTGACCTTGTAAAAGCGACTGACTTTTGTAAAAGAGAGTGTGGGTAAAAGAGAGAGTGGGCATCGCTCACTCTCTTATCTCTTGCGGTTGAGCTTTACTTAAGGCTTCACTTTCCAACTGAGTTTTTGCTGCTTCACCAATGAGGCAGAGAGAATACAGAGCACGCCACCAAGGCCTGTAAAACGGACCGCCGCTTGTGCTTTTTCTTCAACTTTAGGTTTAGCATGATAAGCAACGCCTAACCCCGCGGCAGCCATCATAACTAAATCATTCGCCCCATCGCCAACCGCGACAGTATTGTGCAATTCAATCTCATAACGTTGTGCTAACTCAACCAAAATATCGGCTTTGGTTTGTGCCGAAACGACATCACCTAGCACTTGACCAGTAAGCTTGCCATCAACAATTTCTAACGTATTGGATTGCGCATGATCAAGTTGCAGTTCGCTTTTTAAATAATCTGAAAAATAGGTAAAGCCACCGGATGCAATCGCCGTTTTCCACCCCAATGCATGCAGTGTCGCCACCAGTTCACGTAAATCGGGCATCATGGGTAATGTAGAGCGAACCGCTTCAAGAATCGACTCATCGGCACCAGCAAGTTTGCCAACCCGCTGACGCAAGCTTTGCTCAAAATCCAATTCACCTTGCATCGCTCGCTCAGTGACTTCGGCTACCTCCTCTCCGACACCCGCTAACTTAGCTATCTCATCAATGCATTCAATTTGAATCGCCGTGGAGTCCATATCCATCACAATCAAACCCGGTTTAGAAAGGTCTGGTACTTCACACAAACGGGCATAATCAATTTCGAGCCCTTGTAAAATTTTCTCGTGCTCTGTCGTCAGCTCACCTGACATCAACGCCACTTCATAATGCCCCACTTTCCACATATCGAGGACAGCGTTGTAGTAACCGGTAAAAAAGTCAATATCATCAAAATGTTGAGTGGAGAGATAAGGTGCAAAAACAATCCAACTTGCTTTTGCTTTGTCAAATTGTGAAGAGAAACGAGTTTCAGGCAAGCGGTTGAGCAGCGTTGTGTGCCTTTTGATCGGCAATGTTTTGAGGGCATCCATGTTTATCATTCCTTAATCAATCCTTTTCCTTCAGCCTGCTTAAATGCACCACAAGCAAAATGGGAGCAACTCGATTCAATGCTCGAGTATCAATAAATGGGTGTATGCCCCTGACGTTACCCTATTGCAATTTAAAAACGCAAGTCTCAATATGAGTAAAGTTTTTATTTATCCAATCAGGTGGGTTATGGACGGCTCTTTATTTTCATTTCGCGTCGCAATTCGTGTGCTTACCGTCATTTTATTAGCAGGCATGTTCTTCTTTACCGTAAAAAACAGCGTTGTGATCAGTAAAGGTAACGAACGAATTCAGGCCAACCAACTAGAAACATTAACTAAGGTTTTGATTTCACAGGCATCACTATCTGCGGGCAGCATGATATCAGAGCAAGATCAAGAGCGCCTGCTAGCCCTTACAAACCAGTTAGCTCAAGACAAACTGGTGTTTGATGCCACCATTTATGATTCCGAAGGGGTCAAATTAGCCGCCAGCGATAACGCGTTAAGCGTACGCGAAGTATTAGGATTGGATACACCACTGCGCACGGCCAGCATTGGCCGTCAGCAACTGGTTGAGCCTGTCTATCATGAAAGCAGTATTATTGGTTTTATCCGCATTACTTTTGAAACTGGCCGCGTCACCGCGATTTCAGATCACCACTATCGTAAAAGTGATCGCTACATGTATCTCATGCTGTTGACCAGCTTTGTCAGCGGTGTATTGCTCACACTGCTACTGCTGCGCCGAAAGCCAAAGAGTGGTGGTGAGAACCTGCTGCTACAGAATGTGGATGATATGACTTAGCAGGCTTTGTAAATAAAAAAACCTCAGTTGCGACACTGAGGTTTTTTATAAAAGAAGATTATTGAGCGTCGCCAATCAATACTGAATCTAACGCAATTTCAATCATTTCATTGAAAGTGTTTTGACGCTCTTCTGACGTCGTTTGCTCGCCAGTTTTGATGTGATCAGAGACAGTGCAAATCGTCAGTGCTTTTGCGCCATATTCCGCCGCTACGCCGTAGATTCCTGCCGCTTCCATTTCTACACCAACAATGCCGTATTTATCCATCACATCGAACATCTCTGGATCTGGCGTGTAGAAAAGCTCTGCGGAGAACAAGTTACCCACTTTCACGTTAATACCACGCGCCGTAGCCGCCTCTTCTGCGGCTTTAACCATTTTGTAATCGGCAATCGCAGCAAAATCATGGTCTTTAAAACGGATGCGGTTAACTTTGGAATCGGTACAAGCCCCCATACCAATCACAACATCACGCACTTTGATATCGTCGCTGACCGCACCACAGCTTCCGACACGGATCACTTTTTTCACGCCAAAATCTTTGATAAGTTCCGTCACGTAAATTGAGCATGAAGGGATCCCCATCCCATGGCCCATTACCGAAATTTTACGACCTTTATACGTGCCTGTATAACCAAACATGTTACGGACATCACACACTTGAACCACATCATCAAGGAAAGTTTCTGCGATGTATTTTGCGCGAAGTGGGTCACCCGGCATTAAAACGACGTCTGCAAATGCACCCATTTCAGCATTAATATGTGGAGTTGCCATTAAAAGTATCCTTTATCTAAATTGACCAAAGAATAGAGAGTGATCTCTCTATTCATCCTCAAAAAATGAATCGCTACGCTTACTGTAAGAAATTGGTGCCGTAATCCATCGCAGACGTACCGAAATAGTGCGCCAGTGACTGACCAATATCAGCAAACGTCTCACGGCGGCCCAATGAACCGGGGGCCACTTTATGCCCATAAATCAAGACTGGAATGTGCTCGCGCGTATGATCCGTACCCGGCCAAGTTGGATCGCAACCATGGTCCGCTGTAAGAATAAGTACATCGTCCTCTTCCATTAACTCAAGCACTTGTGGCAGACGCTTGTCAAAGTACTCCAGTGCCGCAGCGTAGCCCGCAACATCACGGCGATGACCATAAGCGGAATCAAAATCAACGAAGTTAGTGAAGACGATTGTGTTATCTTTCGCTTGTTTGATTTGTTCTAGTGTTGCATCAAATAAAGCCGGGATGCCTGTCGCTTTGACTTTATGAGTGATGCCGCAGTAGGCGTAAATATCGGCAATTTTACCAATAGAAACCACGTTACCTTGCTTCTCATCAACCAACTTTTGCAGCACGGTCGCCGCTGGCGGCTCAACAGATAAATCACGACGGTTGCCAGTGCGAGCAAATTCTCCCGCTTTCGGGCCAATGAACGGGCGCGCAATCACGCGGCCAATGTTGTAATCCGCCAATTCTTCACGTGCGATCTGGCAAAGTTCTAACAAACGATCAAGACCGAACGTCTCTTCGTGACAAGCAATTTGGAACACTGAGTCAGCTGAGGTATAGAAAATCGGTTTACCCGTTTTCATGTGCTCTTCACCCAAATCATCTAAAACCTGAGTGCCTGATGCATGGCAGTTACCAAGAAAACCATCCAAACCTGCGCGTTCAATAATGCGATCGGTCAGCTCTTTCGGGAAACTATTTTGCTTATCGCTGAAATAACCCCATTCAAACAGCACAGGAACACCAGCAATTTCCCAGTGACCCGAAGGAGTATCTTTACCTGATGAAAGCTCAGCGGCGTGGCCGTACGCACCGATAATATCAGCGTTGGCATCAAGCCCCGGAGCAAAACGCCCCGTTGACTCTTTATGCGCCATGGCAAGCCCCAGTTTCGATAAGTTTGGCAGCGTCAATGGGCCCTGGCGATCCGCGTTATTCGCTTCGCCTTTAGCACATTGGTCTGCGATGTGGCCCAAAGTGTCAGCGCCAACATCACCAAATTGTGGTGCATCAGCGGTTTCGCCGATACCAAATGAATCTAATACTAAAATAAATGCTCTTTTCATTGCTCTCTCCAACCGATATTTTTATACGTCTTCTGCGCGAATTTGGCCGTAGACATCGGGTGTTGGTGTGTATTCTCCGCCAATTTGAATGGCGCTTTGTAATGCTTTGGCCGCTTGTTGCCATTGCGCTTCATTACGCGCATGGATCACCGCCAACGGCTTGCTGCTATCGGCAACTTCACCTAGGCGAATAAATTGGTCAAACCCAACCGCGTAATCAATAGTGTCAGTTGCGACGCGGCGTCCACCGCCCATCTCCACCACGGCCATGCCAATCGCGCGAGTATCCATTGCCGATACAACGCCACTTTCTAGAGCGTAAACGGGCTTAACCAGCTCGGTTTTTTCAAGATAGTGATCGTAATTTTCAACAAAATCAGCGGGGCCGCCTAACCCTTTGACCATTTTGCCAAAGCATTCAGCCGCTTTTCCGTTATTAAGAACGGACATCAGTTTCGCACGAGCATCATTGCTGTCTTTTGCTAAATTGCCTAACAACAACATCTCAACGCAAGAGGCCAAGGTAATTTCCAGTAAGCGAGGGTTGCGATATTCACCAGTTAAAAAGCGTACCGCTTCACGCACTTCAAGGGCATTACCTGCCGAAGAGGCCAGCACTTGGTTCATATCCGTCAAAATAGCCGTGGTTTTCGTACCTGCGCCGTTAGCCACTGCGACGATAGATTTAGCCAACTCTTCAGAAGCTTCGTAAGTCGGCATAAATGCGCCAGAACCGACTTTGACATCCATCACCAAGGAATCTAACCCAGCGGCTAATTTTTTAGAAAGAATCGAGGCGGTGATGAGTGAAATATTGTCGACCGTTGCGGTAATGTCACGTGTGGCGTATACGCGTTTATCCGCTGGTGCGAGATCACCCGTTTGGCCGATGATAGCAACGCCCGCTTCTTTGGTTACTTGACCAAATACGTCATTACTTGGCGTGATGTTATAACCGGGAATCGACTCCAATTTATCCAGCGTGCCGCCCGTATGACCAAGGCCGCGCCCTGAAATCATAGGAACAAAACCACCGCAGGCTGCGACCATGGGGCCAAGCATCAGCGAAGTAACATCGCCCACGCCGCCAGTTGAGTGTTTATCAACGATAGGACCACCGAAGTTCATCGCATCCCAGTTGATCACCATCCCAGAATCACGCATAGCGCACGTCAGTGCAATGCGCTCTGGCATAGTCATTTCATTGAAGAAAATCGTCATGGCAAAGGCCGCAATTTGGCCTTCGGAGACGGTATTATTCGCCACACCTTGAATAAAAAAGTTAATTTCTTCGGTGGTGAGGATCTCACCGTCACGCTTTTTGCGAATGATTTCTTGAGGTAAAAAAGTTTGAGTTGAATACATTAGTTGCCTCCCAAGCATGATGCTTTGGTCAGTAAGGTAAAGAGGTAATCGGGAGCTGATGGCTCAGCTCCACGAGTCAGACTTATTATTATCAGTCCTACTTCAGCGCATAATTAATACGCAGCTGGATCGGCTTTTTGGTCTGTTACTTCTAATGTATTCAAAAGATTGGTTAGCAGGCTTGAAGCCCCAAAACGGTAGTGCATGCTGTCGGCCCAATCTGCGCCAAGTAGCTCATCAGCCATCGCGAGATACAATGCAGCATCTTGCGCTGTGCGTACACCGCCCGCAGGTTTAAAGCCTACAGTTTTGGCAACGCCCATATCGCGAATCACTTCTAGCATCATGCGTGCGTATTCTGGTGTTGCATTCACAGGGACTTTGCCCGTTGAGGTTTTGATGAAATCAGCGCCCGCTTCAATACAGATTTGAGACGCTTTCTTGATTAATGCTTCTTCTTTTAGCTCACCTGTTTCGATGATCACTTTAAGCAGAATGTCACCACACGCGGCTTTACATTGCTTAACAAGATCAAAACCGACTTGCTCATTACCGGCGATTAATGCGCGGTAAGGGAACACAACGTCGACTTCATCAGCACCGTACGCAACAGCGGCTTTAGTTTCCGCAACGACAATCTCAATATCATCATTACCGTGTGGGAAGTTGGTAACGGTTGCGATACGAATCTCTGGCGTGCCTTGCTCGCGAAGTGTCTTCTTCGCAATAGGAATAAAGCGAGGGTAAATACAAATTGCAGCGGTATTACCTACAGCCGTTTTGGCATCATGACAAAGGGCAATCACTTTCGCATCCGTGTCATCATCGTTTAGCGTAGTCAAATCCATCAATTTCAGTGCACGTAGTGCGGCTGCTTTTAAATCGCTCATTTCTATCTCCGATCAATATATTCAAATAGTTCACTAGTAAACCACGCTCAGTGTTGAGAGCGAGATGGCTTGCTAGCCACAAATGAACGGACTTGGTTCCTTGAAGACTCGAAATGCACTTGCATTTCAATTGCTATCCCTGTCACCGCACAGTACCAATTTGGCCTATGGCACAACCATGATATGCCACTTATTTGCACTCATCGCCGTGTCTAACGTATATCCGTGTGTAACTTATACCCGTATCTAATTTATATCAAAGCAACACGACATGATAAAACGGGCTGCCTTTGCGTCAAATCATACTCCATGTATTGATTGGCGCTAGCTGATATCTTCACTCTTCTATTGAAAATGAATCTCACTGATACAGTATAGATTTTCACTACAAAACTGTAGCGTCATTCATAGAGCAAACGGTTTGTATCTCAAAAAAGATCAGCGTCAACGATAATCTCGTTTACCGATAAACTCTGATCTATCCATTAAAAGCTAACTTATAAAAGAGAGCTTGAGGTGATACACACTGACCACCCGACTAAAGAGTGAATCAAAGTATTCCTTTCGCCAAAACAAAAAAGCCCCGCAGCAATCTCTTGCTACGGGGCGATGTTAAACGGCGTCTATATCTCTTTCTCTTGTTTAATTAGAAAGAAAGGAAGAAGCCAGCAATAGTTGCTGCCATTAAGTTAGACAGTGTACCAGCACAAACGGCTTTTACACCCATCTTCGCGATATCGTGACGACGGTTAGGAGCAAGACCACCTAAACCACCGAGTAGAATCGCAACAGAAGAAAGGTTGGCGAAGCCACACAGTGCAAATGAGATGATAGCTTGAGTTTTCTCAGACATCACCGCACCAGTAGCAGCAACGAGCTGTGCGTTCTCACCCACGTAAGGTACGAAGTTTAGATAAGCAACAAATTCGTTTACAACCAGTTTTTGACCGATGAAAGAGCCCGCGAGCGTTGCTTCTTCCCATGGCACACCAATCAGGAATGCTAATGGAGAGAAAAGCCAACCAAGCAGTAGTTCTAGAGTCAGTTCAGGCATACCGAACCAACCACCCACACCACCAAGCATACCGTTAACTAACGCGATTAGACCAACGAAGGCAAGTAGCATTGCACCTACGTTCAGCGCAAGTTGCAGACCAACAGAAGCACCACCTGCAGCAGCATCGATTACGTTGGCAGGTTTATCATTGCCATCCATATCGCTACCCAGTTCTTCATCTGGAGTATCGGTTTCTGGTTTGATGATTTTTGCAAACAGTAGACCACCCGGTGCTGCCATGAAAGAGGCCGCAACAAGGTACTCTAGCGGCACACCCATCGATGCGTAACCAGCAAGTACACCACCCGCAACTGAAGCCAAACCACCACACATTACTGCAAACAGCTCAGATTGAGTCATTTTAGGTACAAACGGACGAACCACGAGTGGCGCTTCTGTTTGACCTACGAAAATGTTGGCTGCAGCAGACATCGATTCCGCACGAGAGGTACCGAGTGCTTTTTGTAAACCACCACCTAGAATCTTAATTACCCATTGCATAACGCCAATGTAGTAAAGCACAGAGATAAGTGCCGAGAAGAAGATTAGAGTAGGTAGAACTTGGAAAGCAAAGATGAAGCCAATACCGTCAACTGAAAAGTTAACTAGGCTGCCGAATAGAAAACCAGTACCGTCTTTACCGAAGTCGATGACGTTTTGAACACCCGCAGAGAAACCTGCAAGGAGATCACGACCCCATGGTACGTAAAGAACGAAACCACCGATAATAAATTGGATAGCAAAAGCGCCACCCACTGTTCTTAGATTGATAGCTTTGCGGTTATCAGACAGTAGAACTGCAAGTCCTAGCAGAACTGCCATACCGACTAGGCTCATAAACAGGCTCATAGTTTATGATTTCCTTATTAGGTTATTGTTGGCGTGTTATAAAATGGAGCTCATGAAGCGGGGTGATTATACTCATCACCACTAAGATAAAGTAATGCCAGCCTCACACTTTCTTATAAGATTCACTGCCCATTCACTCATTTATGTGAGCACGTTCAATGTTTACTGACACTAGAATCATTAAACCTACATTTCATTTCGAATTTATTCACACCGGAAAGAACAGAGAATGGCTGTTTTTCCACAAAACATCAGCAACCGTTTGCTCTGATTGGTTCTTCAGCAACGCAAGCGTTTGCAGGATAATCGGCAGTTTTTGTGGGTGATTCGCTTGCCCTTGAAAACCATTGAGTGGCATATCAGGAGCATCTGTTTCTAGCACTAAACTTTCGATGGGGAGTGCCGCAATAGTAAGACGGGTTTTGTTGGCTCTTGGATAGGTAATAACACCACCCACGCCAATCTTAAAACCCAGTTCAATAAACTGGTTTGCCTGTTGAACGCTGCCAGAAAAAGCATGCAGCACTCCACCTTGGCTAAATTGATGTTTTTTTAACAGTTGTATAAGGCGGTTGTGCGCTTTGCGGCTGTGTAATATCAATGGAAGTCTGGCTCGCTTCGCAAGCTCTAGTTGCATTTCAAACATTGTTTCTTGCAAAGCAGGAGCAATATCCGTCGTAAAATCTAAGCCACACTCCCCCAGAGCCACGCATTGAGCTGGTTTTTGAAGTAACTTTTGCTCAAGCTCGTCGATATCCGCAGGGGAAGAGGTTGATAAAAAACAGGGATGGAACCCGAGAGCAAAGTAGAGTTCAGGATAACCGTTAGCAAGCTCGGCTACTCGCTGCCAGTTACTTGGACCAACGGCGGGAATCACTATTTTCTCAACCCCTTGCTGGCGAGCTAAATGTAAATGGTGTTCAAACTCACGCTCAAAGATAGGAAAATCGAGATGGCAATGCGTATCAAATAAACGCAGCTTCTTATTCTCGCTCACGTTCTTTACTCTGAACAGGATCTTGACGATAAGGAACACAGCTACGTTTTTTATCTGGTGTTAAACCCATGTTCTCACACCAGCGATCATAACGCGCAACCTGCTTTTTCAACCACTGCCACATAACCGCCTCTCTTACATCACTGCTCTTCGCGTTTAAAGACCAACTCAGTTGCTGATGACTCCTGTTCTACAAAATAGTAGCCAGCACTGTCAAACTGAGCCAATTGCTCTACAGAAGAGATTTGTTTATCGATAATGTAGCGCGCCATCATGCCACGAGCCTTCTTAGCATAGAAGCTAATGACTTTGTATTGCCCTTTCTTACAATCCTTAAATACCGGAGTAATGATGCTCCCCTTAAGCTTTTTCGGATTAACCGCTTTAAAATACTCGTTGGAAGCGAGATTAATCAACACATCATCGCCTTGCTCTT
The DNA here is from genome assembly GCF_963886625.1 of Vibrio sp. V23_P3S9T160. Classification (NCBI taxonomy): domain Bacteria; kingdom Pseudomonadati; phylum Pseudomonadota; class Gammaproteobacteria; order Vibrionales; family Vibrionaceae; genus Vibrio; species Vibrio sp. V23_P3S9T160. The sequence continues at coordinate 2,381 of NZ_CAWPDB010000158.1, read as the reverse complement.
TCAGAGCTTGATTGAGTTTATCGGTAATGATATCCCCCCAAAACTGGTACAGGTTAGTCCCCCTCGGGTTACCCAATCTCGTGCCCATCTCCAAACGGTACGGTTGCATCAGATCCAGTGGTTTCAATACACCATACAAGCCAGAGAGCATTCTTAAATGCTGTTGTGCATGTTCAAATCCGGCATCCGATAATGTTTCTGCTTCAAATCCTGTATAAACATCCCCTTTAAACGCCAAAATGGCGGGACGTGCATTATCCAACGTGAAGGTTGGGCTCCACTGCGCAAAGCGAGCCACGTTGAGCCCAGCAATTTTATCGCTCACTTTCATCAACGCTGAGATGTCGGCAGGAGTCAATTGACGGCAAACATCGATCAACTGAGCTGAATGGTCAATAAGCTCCGGCTGAGTATATTTGCTTGTCACCAACGGGGATTCGTAATCTAACGTCTTGGCTGGGGAAACAACAATGAGCATAATTTTCCTTCCTTTCTATTCTTATTTTATGGCTCACAGAGTACAAAAAAAGCCATGCGGTGTCTGCATGGCTTTTTCAATCTATTTAATCGTCAGTAACGATAACAGGCTATTTGTTGTTGTACCAAATGCCATCTTCCAACTGAGATTTTAACTCAGGGTAATCATTAGCATCGAAGGTGGGAACCTTACCTGCGGCTAGCTGACGGTTATAATCTTTCGCGAGCTTAATCACAATGCCAGAGAGCAGAATGATCGCCACCAAGTTAACAATCGCCATTAACCCCATCGAGACATCCGCCATTGCCCATACGGTAGGCAAGGTCGCCAATGAACCAAACATCACCATGGCAAGGAAAACAATACGGAACAACGTTAACCCTTTCTTATTGTTGTGCTCTAAGAAAATCAGGTTCGTTTCGGCATAAGAGTAGTTGGCAATAATTGAAGTAAAGGCGAAGAAGAAAATCGCAAAAGCAACAAAAATCCCACCCCAACTGCCCACTTGTGAGCTTAATGCGCGCTGAGTCAGCTCGATACCGGTAATTTCACCGTGCGGTACATATTCACCCGACATCAAAATAATGGCGACGGTTGCTGAACAGATCACAATCGTATCAATAAAAACACCCAACATTTGCACGTAACCTTGAGAAGCAGGATGCGGCGGATAAGGCGTTGCAGAAGCCGCTGCATTAGGTGCTGAACCCATACCAGCTTCATTGGAAAACAGACCGCGTTTGATGCCGTTAATCATGGCTTGAGCAATCGCGTAACCTAAACCGCCTGCGGCCGCTTCTTGAAGGCCAAATGCACTTTTGAAAATAAGGCTTAATACGGCTGGTAGCTTTTCTATATTAGTGACCATGACAAACATCGCAATCGCTAAGTAAGCTAATGCCATGAAAGGTACAATCAACTCAGCGGTACGCGCAATTTTACGGATACCACCAAAAATGACGAAAGCCGAAATTGCAACGATGAAGATACCGACATACAGCGGATCAAATCCAAAAGCATTTTTCATAGCTCCTGCAATTGAGTTAGCTTGAACGGCATTGAATACTAGGCCAAAAGCAATAATCAGGAAGATGGAAAACAGCACACCCATCCAACGCATACCAAGGCCTTTTTCCATATAGTACGCAGGGCCACCGCGGTAGTTACCATCTTTGTCACGGGTTTTGTATAGCTGAGCCAACGTGCTTTCAGCAAATGAAGTCGCCATACCAAGCATAGCAATCAACCACATCCAGAAAATCGCGCCTGGACCACCCGCCGTTAAAGCAACGGCTACACCGGCCATGTTTCCCGTACCAACACGCGCAGCAAGGCTAGTACAAAGTGCTTGGAAAGAAGAAATACCGGCTTTATCTGCTTTGCGGCTGTTTTTCAACACACTAAACATGTGGCCGAAATGGCGAAATTGAATGAATCCTAGGCGAACGGTGAAGTACACACCAACACCGACTAAAAGATAAACAAGGATGGATCCCCAAAGTAAATCATTCATTAAATTGATTAAGTCTGTCACAAGAACCTCTCATAGAGTGATAGCGCTGACCTAAGCGAAAAGCTTCACGAAAAAATGCACATGCTGCGAGTCAACGTTCTAACCAGCATGTTTTTATCGATATTATGCAATGCATTTTATTCGTCCAAAAAGTGAGGAGCCTCAACTTTTGAAGGGGCAACGTATTTTTGACGGGCGGATAATGCAACCTGAAAGAACAAAAATCAATATGCAACAGGTTTAGTTAAAATGTTATTTTTCACTATAAAATCACCTTTAATTAACATTTAACAAACCAATACAGCAACAACTTGACAACCAAAACAACCCAAACTGGAAACATTGAAAGATAAAAAACAACCATAAAAACCCAGTTGCACTCACTTAATC